>NZ_JBXWSB010000018.1:0-54685 GCF_059613205.1 Ruegeria sp. BHSB064 | reverse complement strand
CTGCGCAGAACAACCCGCTTCACAAGCTGAAGCTCAAGTTCAATCCTTCGGCCGCTGGCGAAGAAAAACGCCGTGGTCCGCGTTACACCCCGCTGTCCAAGCGTCAGGACCGCCCGAACTCGATCCTGTGGCTGGTCAAGTTCCACCCCGAACTCAGCGATGGACAGATTGCCAAGCTGGTGGGCACCACCAAACCGACTATCCAGTCGATCCGCGAGCGTACCCACTGGAACATCACCAACATGCAACCCATCGATCCGGTTGCTCTGGGCCTTTGCAAGCAGTCCGAGCTGGACACAGCCGTTCAAAAGGCAGCCGCCAAGAAAGCAGCCGAAGGCGGTGTGATGAGCGATGATGAGCGTCGCAAACTGGTGTCGACTGAACAGTCTCTGGAAATGGATGCCGCGCCGAAGATTCCGACGGCCATCGAAGGGCTCGAAACCTTCTCGCTGTCCGACGATCCGGCCGAAGAAAAAGACGAAGAGGCGATCATCGATGCCGACAGCTTTTTCAATCTGCCCAAAGGCGGGGCGGATGACGAAGACGAGGATGATCTTCGCCCGTAATGTACAATCAGCCCCGGTCGGAACGGCTGGGGCTTTTTTGACGGACTTGTCATGCTTAGCATTCTATCTGCGATCTTTGGCCCCCACCGCGCCGTTACGATCTATGCCTTTGTGAAAACATGGGGTCTTGGATTGGCCGGTGGCGTTGTGATGATTGCCATCGTTACAACCCTCTTTTTGTTGGGGGATGAGGGCGAACACCAGCACGAAGCTTTCCTGACCGTTCCGGTACTATCGGCAACTCCGGTGAATGGTGATCTCAGGAACGGTGTCATCGCCTCGGTCCGCTTGCCCGATGGTTCAGCAACTTCAATCACGTCGACCGAGTCCCCCATTTCCCAGACCGTAGGCACCACAGCTTGCATTGAGAAACGGGTTTACGTCGAAACTGGTGAGGCGCGGTATAGGTTCAAACTGCCAAGCCAGTGCGAAGGCAGTTGATTGGCTGAACCCCAAACGAAAGGCCACCCGATGCTGACAGCGGGTGGCTTTCTTATTCACACCATCTGAAAGATGATGCCTGCGATAATCGCACCGCCTACACCAAGGCCCAAATAGGTCGCAAATACGCGGGGTTTGACCAGCGACCAGACGGCGGCCATGGCCGGGATGGAACTGACGGCACCAGCGACCATGAATGACATGGCAGCGCCTGCTGTCATTCCTTGTTCCATCAAGCCGGCCAACAGTGGTGGTGCCACGTAGGAGTTCAGATAGGCGGGCATACCAACCAAGGCAGCAACAACGATAGGCAGCACACCTTCTCCACCCACCGCGCCAGCGATCAGGTCGGCGGGCACGTAGTTGACCAACAAAGCCTCAAGCACATAGGCCAAAGCCAGCCACTTCAACAGGAACAATCCGTTGTGCACAAACTCTGAACGGAACCGAACGCGGCGCTCGGGCTCCTGCCAGAATTTCCAGACCGGCTTGTCGTCCAGTTTCGGCCCGCAGCCGCAGCATCCGGCGGGTTTGTATGCGCGCAACGGTTGGGCAAACGCACCCTGGCGCATCAGAAGCCGAACCGCGAACCCACCAAACAGGCCAAGTGCGACCGCCGCGACGGCTTTGCCGATGGCAAAGGGCCATCCCAGTGCACCCGCCGTAATCAAAAGCGTCGGCGGGTCGATCAAGGGTGAGCTGAGCCAGAACGCCATAACCGCCGACAGTGGCGCGCCAAGCGCCAGAAGACCTGCGATAAAGGGAATGACCTCACAGGAACAGAAGGGCGCCAGCCCGCCAAACAACGCGGCCAGAAAGATCATCCGGGTTTCACGCCCCTCAAAGGCACGCGCCACCATCACTTCTGCTCCGGTCGCCTTTAGGTACGACAGCAACAGCACGGCAAACAGGATGTATTGGCCCGTATGCGCCAAAGCGTTTGCGGCAAATGTAACCACCTCACGCAAATTGCCGGGGTCCAGAACGGCAACTGCGACAAGGATCACGACGATCAGCGCCCAAGGCGTCTTGATCAGATCCAGCGCACCCTTGGCCGTCACGCGTGGGTTTTGTGTCAACTCAGCCATCGTTCGCGGCCTTTCCAACTTCATCGGCGCAGCATTCACTGAGAATGAACTGTGCCAAGTTTCTCAATTCGTCGTAACAGGCTCGGTTGATCGTAGTCCGACCAATCTTTTCCTGTTCAACCACACCACCAGCCGCAAGAAACCGCAGATGATGCGCCAAGGTCGACGGAGCAATGCCCGTCCGATTTTGAATCTCGCCAACCGTCAAACCGGCCTCACCAGCCCGAACCAAGGTTTTGAGGACTTTCAGCCGGGCCTCCGAGCCCATCGCAGAAAATCCGGCAGCAGCAGCTTCCCACATGAGTCGCCTCCATTAAACTAGATTTCTGGTTATTTAGTTTAATAACGCTTTCCAGTCAACCGGGTCGTTGAAATACGTTCCGATTGCGTAAGTCCAGATTGCACGCCCTTTAAGTCCACCCTATAAGCAGGCATGGGGATTTCGGTCGATACATTCTTTCTGGAACTAAACGGTCAGGGCACACTGCAGGCTCAGATCCAGCAGATGATTGCTGAGGGCATTCTGTCAGGCCGCTTTCACGTTGGAGAGAAACTGCCATCATCGCGAAAACTGGCCGCTCATCTGGGCGTCAGCCGGATCACCGTCACGTTGGCCTATACCGAATTGCTGGCAAATGATTACCTGACGGCCAAGGGGCGATCCGGGTATTACGTTTCCCACAACGCACCTGTCCCACCTAAGTACTCGCCTGTCCAGCGCGGCACAGAATCCGTTGACTGGGACAAAGCGCTGGCACGTCGCTTTCTGGACAGTGACGTTCTGCCAAAACCCAGCGACTGGCGCGAGTACCGCTATCCGTTCATCTATGGTCAGGCCGACCGGACGTTGTTTGATCACGCCAACTGGCGCTTGTGCGCCGTGCGCGCACTGGGACACAAGGACTTCGATTCGCTAACCGGTGATTATGTGGATCAGGATGACCCGCTTCTGGTCGAGTTCATCGCCCGCCACACTCTGCCAAGACGCGGCATTGCAGCCCGCCCCGAAGAGATTCTGATCACACTGGGCGCGCAGAACGCACTCTGGCTGGCGTCGCGCATTTTGCTGACTCACAATCGATCTGCCGTGATTGAAGACCCCTGCTATTACGCGCTGCGGAGCCTGCTGAACCATTGGGACTGCGCGGTAACGCCCCTGAGCGTCGATCAGAACGGACTGCCACCCGAAACGATCCCAGACGATGCCGACGTCATCTTTACCACCCCCAGCCATCAAAGCCCGACGACGGCGACAATGCCGATCGCACGCCGCAATCAGCTGCTGGATCGAGCGCGCGAACTGGATGCAATGGTGGTCGAGGATGATTACGAGTTCGAAATGGCCTTTCGCGGTGCGCCTTCTCCGGCACTCAAGTCCATGGATCGGGATGGGCGCGTGATTTACGTCGGCAGTTTCTCCAAATCGCTGTTCCCCGGTTTGCGGCTTGGATACATGGTCGGTTCCGAGCCGTTTATCCGTGAGGCACGCGCGCTTCGGTCTTTGGTTCTGCGCCACCCACCGGGGCACATCCAACGTACCGCTGCCTATTTCCTTTCGCTGGGCCATTACGACGCGCAGATCCGGCGCATGTCGCAAGCCCTGCAAGAGCGGCGCGCCGCAATGAACACTGCCATCGAAGACAGCGGGCTGACCGTGGCCGGGCGCGGCGTGATTGGCGGCTCGTCAATGTGGATGTCAGCGCCCGAGCATATCGACACAACCCAACTGGCATTGAGGTTGCAAACTCAGGGCGTTCACATTGAACCAGGTGCACCGTTTTTCTCTGGACCGGAGAGGCCACAGAATTACTACCGCCTTGGCTACTCCTCTATTTCGACCGACCGCATCGCACCTGGTGTAAAATTGATCGCGGACGCCATTCGGACTACCTAAACCACATCTGGACCTAATTTGGGTTTCGTTTTGGCCCTAACGCCAACCGCACCCATACGCCAAAACCGTATCAAACCCCGGGCACTTTACCCGGCTTCACCCACTTGTTTGGAGAGCACTCACATGAAGATGACCACCGAAGAAGCCTTTGTTAAGGTTCTGCAAATGCACGGGATCGAACATGCGTTCGGTATCATTGGCTCAGCGATGATGCCGATCTCGGATCTGTTCCCAAAAGCTGGAATCATGTTCTGGGACTGCGCCCATGAAGGCAGCGCAGGCATGATGGCCGACGGATATACCCGTGCCACCGGCAAGATGTCGATGATGATCGCGCAGAACGGCCCCGGCATCACCAACTTCGTGACCGCTGTCAAAACCGCCTACTGGAACCACACTCCGCTGCTGCTGGTGACCCCGCAGGCGGCGAACAAGACCATCGGTCAGGGCGGTTTTCAGGAAGTCGAGCAGATGAAACTGTTCGAAGACATGGTTGCTTATCAGGAAGAGGTTCGTGACCCGTCCCGCGTCTGCGAGGTTCTGAACCGCGTGATCATGCAGGCCAAACGCGCCAGCGGTCCGGCTCAGCTGAACATCCCCCGCGATATGTGGACTCAAGTCATCGACGTTGACTTGCCTGCTATTGTTGAATTCGAGCGTCCCTCGGGCGGTGAAACCGCTGTGTCGCAGGCGGCCGAGTTGCTGTCGAACGCAAAAAACCCTGTCATCCTGAACGGCGCGGGTGTGGTGCTGTCCGAAGGCGGTATTGACGCCTCGAAAGCCCTAGCCGAACGTCTGGATGCGCCTGTCTGCGTGGGTTATCAGCACAACGACGCTTTCCCGGGTTCGCACCCGCTGTTTGCCGGTCCGCTGGGTTATAACGGCTCGAAAGCCGGGATGGAGCTGATCAGCGAAGCAGATGTGGTTCTGTGCCTCGGCACCCGTCTGAACCCGTTCTCGACCCTGCCCGGCTATGGCATGGAATACTGGCCTGCCAATGCCAAAATCATCCAGGTTGACATCAACCCGGATCGTATCGGCCTGACCAAGACAGTCACCGTTGGTATCGTTGGTGACGCGGCCAAGGTCGCAAAAGGTATTCTGGCCCAGTTGTCGGACACTGCGGGTGACGAGGGCCGCGCGGACCGCAAGGCCAAGATCGCGCAAAAGAAATCCGCTTGGGCGCAGCAGCTTTCGAGCATGGATCACGAAGATGATGATCCGGGCACCAGCTGGAACGAACGCGCACGTGCCGCCAAGCCCGATTGGATGAGCCCCCGCATGGCATGGCGCGCCATTCAGGCTGCACTGCCGAAAGAGGCAATCATCTCCTCTGACATCGGCAATAACTGCGCCATCGGCAACGCCTATCCGTCCTTCGAGGAAGGCCGCAAATATCTGGCCCCCGGCCTGTTTGGACCCTGCGGCTATGGCCTGCCCGCCATCGTTGGTGCAAAAATCGGCCAGCCCGACGTTCCGGTTGTCGGCTTCGCCGGTGACGGTGCCTTTGGTATCGCGGTGAACGAACTGACTGCGATTGGCCGCGAAGAATGGCCCGCCGTAACCCAGATCGTCTTCCGCAACTACCAGTGGGGCGCGGAAAAGCGCAACTCGACCCTGTGGTTCGATGACAACTTCGTCGGCACTGAACTGGACACCAAAGTGTCTTACGCCGGTATCGCAAATGCCTGCGGTTTGAAGGGTGTTGTTGCGCGTACTCAGGACGAGCTGACCGCAGCGCTGAACCAGGCGATCGAAGATCAGAAGAACGGCATCACCACCCTGATCGAAGCCATGATCAATCAGGAACTGGGTGAACCTTTCCGCCGCGACGCGATGAAGAAACCTGTCGCAGTTGCAGGCGTTTCGGCTGACGACATGCGCGAGCAAGCCGTATAACCAAGGAACGAGGCCGGAGCGAATGACCCTGACACCCATTGAGCTGTTGCGGCAGAACGCTCCGGCCCTCCGCCCTGTTATTTCTTTATGCGAAGGCAGTGATCCCCGTGTTGTTGCGGGGGCGCTTGCCGCCCACAAGGCCGATCTGGCCGACGTAATCCTGGTCGGCCCGCAAGCCGAAGTCGAAGCCGCCCTGACAGATCAAGGGGCGGCGCCTTCACCAGGTGTCGCTGTGCATGACCCCATGAACTCGGATCTGACCGAGGAATTTGCCCAGACGTTCTTCGAACTTCGTCAGCACAAGGGTGTGGATCTGACCAAAGCCCGCGCTGCAGTTGAATCAGCGCCAGTCTACGCCGCCATGCTGGTGCGCAGCAGGCGCGCCACCGGCACGGTTGGCGGCGCAGTGCACACGACCGGAGACATCGTCCGCGCCGCAATCCAAGTGATCGGAATGGCGTCAAATGCCGGAATGGTGTCGTCTTTTTTCCTGATGTACCCGCCTGAAAACGCCCCACCCGGTGCGCGGGCGATGCTTTATTCAGACTGCGGCCTGGTCATCAACCCGTCTGCCTCTGAGTTGAGCAAAATCGCCATCGCCTCGGCCGCCTCAGCAAAAACTCTTTTGCAGGTCGACCCCAAGATCGCGATGCTCAGCTTTTCCACGAAGGGCAGCGCCAGACATCCGGATGTAGACAAGGTGATCGAGGCCACAGACACGCTGCGTCAGACAGCACCTGATCTTGCGGTCGATGGCGAGCTACAATTCGACGCCGCTTTTGTCCCTTCAGTGGGCGACCGCAAATCCCCCGGATCATCCGTCGCCGGTCAAGCCAACGTAATGATTTTCCCAAATCTCGATGCGGGCAATATCGGCTACAAGATCACCCAAAGGCTGGGTGGCTACACCGCAATTGGCCCGGTGCTTCAGGGGCTGGCCCAGCCAGCCAACGACCTGTCGCGCGGCTGCACCGCCGAAGATGTAACCCAAATGATCGCCGTAACTGCCCTGCAAGCCAGCAAAACGTAATGCACTCTTTCACACCGTTTCTCGGAACAGTGTTCTCAAATCGGGAAGAAACTGACACATTCATCCCGACATAACCGACAGGACCCGCCAATGACCCATCAGCAGCCGATCCTTGATACGTCTCCGAAGGTTTCGGACGAGGTTCGCAAGACCACGTGCTATATGTGCGCCTGCCGTTGCGGCATCAACGTACACATGAAAGATGGCAAGGTTGCCTATATCGAAGGCAACCGCGACCACCCTGTAAACAAAGGCGTTCTATGCGCCAAAGGCAGCGCCGGGATCATGCAGGTCAACGCGCCCTCGCGTCTGCGCAAACCACTGCGCCGTGTAGGTCCGCGCGGATCGGGCGAGTTTCGCGAAATCGAGTGGGACGAAGCGATCAGCACGGCCGTCGGCTGGCTGAACGAGTTGCACGAGACCGCACCGCAAAAACTGGCCTTCTTCACCGGTCGGGATCAGAGCCAGAGCTTCACATCCTTCTGGGCGCAGAATTTCGGCACGCCAAACTATGCGGCTCATGGCGGGTTTTGTTCGGTGAACATGGCTGCGGGCGGCATCTACACCATGGGTGGTGCCTTCTGGGAATTCGGCCAGCCTGACTGGGACCATACAAAACTGTTCATACTGTTTGGCGTGGCCGAAGATCACGACAGCAACCCAATCAAGATGGGTATCGGCAAAATCAAAGCACGCGGCGCGCGGGTGATCGGTGTGAATCCGATCCGATCCGGCTATAACGCCGTCGCCGATGACTGGGTCGGAATCACGCCGGGCACCGATGGGTTGTTCATCCTGTCGCTGATCCATGTGCTCATGAAGGCAGGCAAGATCGACCTCGACTATCTCAGCCGCTACACCAACGCGCCGGTGCTGGTGAACGCTGCGGAGGGGCCTGAAAAGGGCCTGTTCCTGCGCGACGCTGACGGAAAACCGCTCGTCATCGACCGCGCGACCGGCAAACCCACCGCGTTCGACAAACCCGGCGTCCGCCCTGACTTGGCAGCAACCTACGAAAAAGACGGCGTCACCCACCGTCCGGTCTTCCACCTGATGGCCGAGAAATACCTGTCCGACGACCACGCCCCCGAAGCGGTCGCCGAGCGCTGCGGCATCCCAGCCAAACGCATCCGCGCCATCGCGGCGGAAATCGCCCGCGTCGCCTTTGACGAAGCATTCGAGCTGGACCATGAATGGACCGACTTCCGGGGTGAGACACATTCCAAGATGATCGGTCGTCCGGTCAGCTTCCACGCCATGCGTGGTATCTCGGCCCACGCCAACGGGTTTCAAACGTGTCGCTCACTGCATGTGCTGCAAATCCTGTTGGGCACGGTCGAGGTCCCCGGCGGTTTCCGTTTCAAACCGCCCTACCCCAAGCCGATTGAGGCACATCCGACCCCACATGGCGACCGCCGCCCCGGACGTCCGCTGGAAGGGCCGCATCTGGGCTTCCCGCGTGGGCCCGAGGACCTGTTGCTGGATGAGGAAGGCAACGCACAGCGCATTGATAAGGCGTTCACTTGGGAAAACCCAATGTCTGCCCACGGGCTGATGCATATGGTGATCTCTAACGCCGCCGCCGGTGATCCGTACAAGATTGACACACTGTTCATGTATATGGCGAACATGTCGTGGAACTCCTCCATGAACACCAAGGGTGTGATGGAGATGCTGACGGCGAAGACCGAAGACGGAAAATACGTCATCCCCAAGATCATCTATTCCGACGCCTACTCCTCGGAAATGGTGGCTTATGCCGACCTGATCCTGCCTGACACCACCTATCTCGAGCGGCACGATTGTATCTCGCTGCTTGACCGCCCGATTTGTGAGGCCGACGCCGCCGCCGACGCGATCCGCTGGCCGGTAATCGAGCCTGACCGCGACGTGCGCGGCTTCCAGTCCGTTCTGATCGAACTCGCCAACCGCATGAGCCTACCCGGTTTCACCAACGAAGACGGCACACCCAAGTGGAAGGACTACGCCGACTATATCGTCAACCACCAGCGCAAGCCGGGCATCGGCCCCCTTGCCGGGTTCCGCGGTGAAAACGGTGACAAGGAAGGGCGCGGAGAGGTCAATCCCGACCAGCTGGACCGCTATATCGAAAACGGTGGCTTCTACGTCGCGCACATCCCCGAAGGCGCGGATTACTACAAACCCTGGAACGCAGCCTATCAGGACTGGGCTGTTGGCATGGGGCTCTATGACAGTCCACAGCCATACCTGTTCCAACTTTATTCCGAGCCGATGCGCAAATTCCAGTTGGCCGCTGAAGGGCATGGCGACCGCCAGCCGCCCGACCACCTGCGTCAGCGGATCAAAGATACGATGGACCCGCTGCCCATCTGGTATGAAACCGACCAGCAGGGCAGCGATGGTTTTACCGTCAACGCACTGACCCAACGCCCGATGGCGATGTATCACAGCTGGGGCACTCAGAACGCGTGGCTGCGCCAGCTCCACGGTCGTAACCCGCTCTATGTCCCGACCAAACTGATGCGGGACCATGGGTTGCAAGATGGCGACTGGGCCAAGGTCACCTCTCCGCACGGAGAAATCATCGTGCCTGTCATGGAAATGGCCGCGCTGAACGACAACACCGTCTGGACCTGGAACGCCATAGGGAAACGAAAAGGGGCCTGGGCGCTTCAAGAAGATGCTCCCGAGGCCACCAAAGGCTTCCTCCTCAACCACCTGATCCACGAATTGCTGCCACCCAAAGGCGATGGCATGCGGTGGGCCAACTCCGACCCGGTGACAGGTCAGGCTGCGTGGTTCGATCTCAAAGTTAAAATCGAAAAAGCCGCCCCTCCGACAGATACCGAAAGCCAACCAGAGTTTGCACTGATCAAGTCGCCTGTTGGCACCGGCCCGAAGGACATCGCGTGGAAGGTCGGCAAATGAACCGGATCCGCCCTTCATCTGGCCAAAAATATCTCGGGGGTGAATTGAGCCAAAGGCTCAATAGGGGGCTGGCCCCCTCCCCCGCCCATAACAGCCGAGGTTCCCTGACATGACCCAGCTTCCCCAATCCACCGAACGTAAAATGGGTCTTGTCATCGACCTGGATACCTGTGTCGGTTGCCACGCCTGCGTGATCTCTTGCAAGGGATGGAACACGGAAAACTACGGCGCGCCCCTGTCGGACCAGGACGCCTATGGCGGCAGCCCGTCGGGCACCTTCCTGAACCGCGTGCATTCCTATGAGGTACAGCCGGAACAGGGTCACGCTCAACTGATCCACTTCCCGAAATCCTGCCTGCATTGCGAAGATGCTCCCTGTGTCACTGTCTGCCCCACCGGCGCCAGCTATAAACGCGTCGAAGACGGGATCGTGCTGGTCAATGAAAGCGACTGTATCGGCTGTGGTCTTTGCGCCTGGTCCTGTCCTTACGGTGCCCGGGAACTGGATGTGGCAGAAGGCGTCATGAAAAAATGCACGCTCTGCGTTGACCGTATCTACAACGAAAACCTGCCCGAGGTAGATCGTGTGCCCTCATGCGTGCGCACCTGCCCGGCTGGTGCCCGGCACTTTGGCGATCTGGGCGACCCTGACAGCGATGTCAGCAAACTCGTAGCAGATCGGGGTGGTATGGACCTTATGCCAGAAATGGGGACCAAACCCGTCAACAAATACCTGCCGCCGCGCCCCAAGGACACGGTGGAGGAACAGATCGACATTTTGGCCCCCCTCCTGGCACCCGTCGCTGAAGAACCCAAGGGTTTCCTCGGCTGGCTCGACAAGACGCTGGAGAAACTCTGATGCACCCCGCACCTTCCGTTATTATCTTCACCACTTTGTCCGGGTTGGGATTTGGCTTGCTGTTTTTCCTCGGGCTCGGCCAGCCTGCGGCGACCGGCTTTGTGGCGTTTGTATTTTACGTCATCGCTTATGCGCTGGCAGTGGGTGGTCTGCTGGCCTCGACCTTCCATTTGGGTCACCCCGAACGCGCCTGGAAGGCGTTCAGCCAATGGAAATCGAGCTGGCTCAGCCGTGAAGGGGTTTGTGCCGTGGCGGCCCTGGTGGTCATGGGGCTTTTTGCATTCGGTGCAGTTTTTCTGGGCAGCCATTGGACAGTTCTGGGTTGGCTCGGCGCGTTCTTCAGTCTTGCGACCGTGTTTACCACCTCGATGATCTACACCCAGCTCAAGACCATCCCGCGCTGGAACATGGAACTGACGCCTGTCATGTTCCTGTCCTTCAGCCTGGCCGGAGGTGCCCTGCTGTCCGGGGCCGAAACACTGGCCCCTTGGTTGCTTGCCATCGCCGGTGCGGTACAGCTTGCATATTGGGCCAAGGGCGACGGTGCATTCGCACGATCCGGCACCACGCTGAGCACTGCCACCGGGCTGGGCGTCCACGGTAATGTGCGCGCATTCGAGCCGCCGCATACGGGTACCAACTATCTGCTGCGCGAATTCGTCCATGTGGTTGGGCGCAAACACGCGCAGAAACTGCGGATCATTTCCTTTGTTCTGGCCTTTGTGCTGCCTTTGCTGCTGATCCTGATCCCGGTCTCGGGTGTCGTGATCAAGCATCTCTTCGCCTTGCTGGCCGTTGCATCACATCTGGCGGGCGTGGCGACGTCGCGCTGGTTGTTCTTTGCGCAAGCTGAGCATGTTGTCGGGCTTTACTACGGGAAACGGTAAGAAAGGGGGCTCTGCCCCCACTGCGCGTACCGCGCATCTCCCCCGAGGTATTTTTAGCCAGATGAAGATTGGATCCGGCAAATGAAAACGGGCGGCGCCCGGGATGCGAGGCCGCCCTTTTGTCATTTCGGATCCGACTTAGATCAGATCAGCATGGGCCATTGCGGCCTCGATTGAAGCCTTGGTGCTGTCCGCAAGCTCGGTCAGAGGCGAACGCACTTCGGTGGAGCAAAGGCCCAGTTTGCTGAGTGCGTATTTGGCGCCGACAAGACCCGGTTCGATAAAGATGGCCTCGTGCAGCGGCATCAGCTTGTCCTGATAGTCCAGCGCTTTTGCATAGTCTCCGGCCAGTGTGGCCTGTTGGAATTCGGCGCACAATTTGGGTGCCACGTTTGCCGTGACCGAGATGCAGCCGACACCGCCATGGGCATTGAACCCAAGCGCGGTCGCATCTTCACCGGACAGCTGGCAGAAATCAGCCCCACAGGTCGCGCGCTGTTGGCTGACCCGGGCCAGATCGCCCGTTGCGTCTTTGACGCCGATGATGCGCGGTAGCTTGGACAGTTCACCCATTGTTGCCGGGGTCATGTCAACAACGGACCGTCCGGGAATGTTGTAGATGATGATCGGAATATCCGCGGCTTCGTGAAGGGCCTGGAAATGCGCGATCAGGCCCTTTTGGGTCGGCTTGTTGTAATAAGGCGTGACAACCAGCGCTGCATCCGCACCGACTTTTTCGGCGAATTGAACGAACCGAACAGCTTCGACGGTATTGTTCGACCCGGCCCCGGCGATGACCGGAACGCGACCGGCCGCTGTTTTCACGACCTCTTCGATCACCGTTTCATGCTCATCGTGGCTGAGCGTGGGGCTTTCGCCCGTGGTTCCAACTGGTACCAACCCGGTCGAGCCTTCGGCAATCTGCCACTCCACAAGGTGTTTGAGCGTCTTCAGGTCCAACTCGCCGTTGTTGAACGGGGTGACGAGGGCTGGCATTGAGCCTTTGAACATGACACGCTCCTTAAGGTGCATTTTGCGGTTTTTGCGCCGCGGTCCCTCACGTTTCCAGCTTTGTGAGTTGATCCCGGCGACGCACGGTTTATCCTCACAGGCTCTATCCTCGGTTGGTTGGGAAATGCAAGGGATGACACGCTTTCTGACAGTGTTGACTGCTGTGATTCTGTACTCTGTGACAGCACCGCAGCTTGCGCGGGCGGATGCCGCAGGTGATTTGCGCGCCGGGCTTTATGAAATGCGAAAAGGCGACTGGAATGCCGCATTGCGGGTTTCAGGCCAACGCGGCTCTGTTTCCCGCGACATCATCGTCTGGCACTGGCTGCGCGAAGGGTTCGGCAGCTCGGGCGATGTGCTGGTGTTTCTCGACCGCCGCCCGGACTGGCCTGGGATGGCATGGCTGCGCCGCAAGAGCGAGCCGGTCTTTACCGGGGCGGACCCGGACAGGGTTCTGAAATTCTATGCTGACATGCCGCCGCAAACAGCGGAAGGCGCCTTGAATTATGCAATCGCCCTGAAGGCAAAGGGGCGTGTGGGGGACGCCGAAGCGGATATCGTCACCGCGTGGCGGACCATGCCAATGGGTTCCGGACTGCAGAAAACGTATCTTGAGAACTTTGCGAAGCTGTTGAAGCCCCATCACGCCGCGCGGCTGGACCGAATGCTGTGGGATGGTCATCTGGTCAGCGCGGGCCAGATGCTACCGCTGGTCAGTGCAGACCAGCGCAAACTGGCCGAGGCGCGAATCGCATTGCAAAAGCGCCAGCCCGGTGTGGACGGCAAGGTGGCAGCAGTTCCGAAATCTCTGATGGATGCGCCCGGGCTTGCCTTTGACCGATTTGTCTGGCGGGACAGGAAGGAATTGGACGACAGCGCCATAGACCTGATGCTGGCGCGTTCAACAGGGCCGGATGCGTTGGGCGAGCCTGACAAATGGGCTGAAGGGCGCCGTCGCCTGGCACGGCTTGAGATGCGGTCCGGACGATCGGCGCGCGCATATGACGTGGCGGCCAATCATCACATGACCCCTGAAATGGGTTATGGTTATGCCGACTTGGAGTGGCTGGCCGGTTTTTTGGCACTGCGCAAGCTGAATGACCCTGCAACCGCCGTGCGGCATTTCCAGAATTTTTCCGATGCGGTTCAATCACCAATTTCAAAAGGGCGTGGTGGTTATTGGCTTGGACGTGCTTACGCAGCGCTGGGGGATGCGGACAAAGCGTATGACGCCTATGCAGTGGGGGCGGATTATCAAACCTCGTTCTACGGATTGTTGGCCGCTGAACGCATCGGGCGACCGTTTGACGCGGAGCTGGCCAATCCGCGTAGAGCACCGCATTGGCGGGAAGCGGAGTTTGCGAATTCCAGTGTTCTGGAAGCCGGGCTTTTGCTGTTGAAGGCCGGAGAGGGCAACCTCTCCGAGAGGTTTCTGACACATCTGGTCGAAACCCTTGACCCGGTGCAGGCCAATCAACTTGGTGACCTGGTCATCGAACTGAAACAGCCACATCTGGCCGTGATGATTGCAAAACGGGCGGCAACCACGGGCACGGTGTTGCCTGCAGCCTATTACCCGGTGCATCCGGTGGCAGACATGCGCCTGCCGATGGCCAAAGAAATGACGCTGGCGATTGCACGACGCGAAAGCGAGTTTGATCCTGTCGTCATCAGCGGCGCGGGCGCGCGTGGTCTGATGCAGGTGATGCCCGCAACAGCCAAGCTGGTCGCGGGTGAGTTGGGCATCCTCAGTGGCCACCAAACAGGACGATTGACGACGGACTGGCAGTACAACGCCAAGCTGGGGGCCAACTACCTTTCAGGTCTGGCGGCTGATTTCAACGGCAACGTGGTGATGATGGCCGCTGGGTATAACGCGGGACCCAGACGCCCGATCTCGTGGATGGAGCGTTTTGGAGATCCACGCGCAGGCGAGGTGGATATCGTTGACTGGATCGAGACGATACCTTTCAGCGAAACCCGCAACTACGTGATGCGCGTGACCGAAAGCCTGCCTGTCTACCGCGCGCGGTTGGGTCAACCCGCGCTGCCTGTTCCGTTCTCACAGGAACTGGTCGGGTCATCTCTGGCGGCGTTCGCGCCATAAGGTGAACAGTCCTGCGGCCACAACAATCGCTGCGCCTGCTACAACTTCGGGGCGCAGCGTTTCGCCAAAGACTGAAATCCCCAGCATCGCGCTCCAGACCAGATGGAAATAGGCGAAGGGTTGCACCGCGCTCGCCTCGGCCATCTCATAGCACTTGATCAGCAACCAGTGACCGGACGCACCACTGACGCACAGCAACGCCATCCACCCCCAATCAGCAGGCACCATCGGCTCCCAGAACCAAATACCGACCAGAGTCATTGCGACGGAACCTGCGACGCCGGTCCAGAAAAAACTGGTGGCCGTGCTGTCTTGCCGGGCGGCATAGCGTGTCAGCAGGGCGTAGACTGCAAACATCAGGGCCGAGATGAGGGGAATGATCGCCCAGGGGTTAAATACGCCTGCGCCTGGTTGCAAAATGATCAGAACGCCAATGCACCCTACCCCGATCGCGCTCCACCGGCGCCACCCGACCTGCTCACCCAATACCGGCCCGCTTAGCGCGGCGACAAGCAAAGGATAGCAGATGAAGACGGCCATGCTGTCGATCAAGCCGAGTATGGTGAACCCAAAGACCGCGACACAGATCTCGGCCGCCAGTAACACACCACGGGTTATTTGCAGACCCAACTGATTTGTCTGCGTGGCTGCCCTCAGCCCACCGGGTGATCGTGCCGCCAGTGCAATGACAAACGCCGCGAAGAACCAATAGCGGACCATCACGACCATGTAGGTGTTGTAGGTCCCGGCCAGATGCCGCGAGATACCATCCTGCAAAGCAAAAACAATTGTGGCGCCCACCATCAGAGCGATGCCCGCGCCGATATTGTTCTTCTGCGTCATGCTTTGACTGCCCGCGTCATGTGTCGCTTGCGGCCATAGCCCGGTGTGCGCATCACGTTGAAACCAGCATCCTCCAACCCCCGACGCACAAAACCAGCGGCGGTGTAGGTGGCGGCCGTCCCCTCTGCTACGGTGTGGTTTGCAACCTCTTGCATCAGGTCCGCCCCCCACAGTTCCGGGTTCTTGGCGGGCGAAAACCCGTCAAGAAACCAAGCGTCCGCCTTTCCGGCCCATTTCGGCAAAGTCTCACGCGCATCACCAATGATCACCTCGAACTGAAGAGTGTCGAGCATGCATTCGCGACCCGCCCAGTGTGCGAGAAACCTGCTGCTCCACGGTTGCAACTCGGGAAACGCCTTAAGCGCATGATGCATATCTTCCGTGGCCATTGGAAAAGCTTCGAAACTGGTAAGCCGCAAGGGTCCGGTTTGGCCGGATTTCTCCCACTCCGACCATACGGTCAGCAGGTTCAACCCGGTGCCAAAACCAAGTTCGGCGATGTGAAAACCGGGTGTGAATCGCGCGGGCAGATCGTTGCCCGCCAGAAACACATGGCGCGTCTCTTCCAGCCCGTTCTGCAACGAATAATAGGGATCGTCGAAACGATCCGAGACCGGTATCTGATCCTCGGTCCACGTCAATTTGGCACGCTGGTCTGCCATCTGGGAATCCTGTAGCTAAGCGGCGCGACACTGAACAAGGAAAAGGGAATTGGCAATGGTCGATGTGACGGTGCGCGGCGCAGGGATTTTCGGCCTGTCCATCGCGTGGACCTGTGCCCGGCGCGGCGCAAAAGTGCAGGTTGTCGATCCGTTCGGTCCGGGGGCTGGGTCCAGCGGTGGACTTGTTGGTGCATTGGCCCCACATGTGCCGGAAAACTGGAATGCCAAGAAAGCCTTTCAGTTCGACAGCCTGATCATGGCCGAACCATTCTGGAGGCAAGTCGAGGAAACCGGCGGCGTTTCCCCCGGTTATGGTCGGTTGGGTCGCCTTCAACCCATCCCGGATGCCCGCAGCCTTGACCTGGCGCGGCAGCGTGAAGGTACGGCAGATGAACTTTGGAAAGGTCAGGCCGAATGGCGCGTGATCAGCACTGCGCAGGCTGGTACATGGTGCCCGCCCAGCCCCACCGGGTTTGTCATCCGGGATACTCTGACCGCACGGATGCACCCCCGAAGGGCCTGCGCTGCGCTTGTGGCCGCCCTTGAGGTTATGGGCGTTCACGTTGTCAATGACGCGAAAAACCAAGGACAGGTTGTGCACGCAACTGGCCTTGCCGGGTTACAAGAGCTCAACGATGCCTACGGCAAGACCGTCGGAAACGGCGTCAAAGGGCAAGCTGCTTTGTTGCGCTTTGATGCTGGTGAGGTTCCACAGCTTTTTGCTGATGCGATACATATCGTGCCCCACGCAGACGGTACGCTCGCGATTGGGTCAACGTCGGAACGGGAGTATGACGATCCCACTAGCACAGATGCCGCTCTGGACGATGTGATCGACCGCGCCACACGCGCCCTGCCGCTGCTGCACGGGGCCGAGGTAATAGAACGCTGGGCCGGTGTCCGCCCCCGCAGCAAAAGCCGCGCACCAATGCTGGGGGCGCATCCATTGCATAAGGGGCAGTTCATCGCCAATGGAGGTTTCAAAATCGGGTTTGGCATGGCCCCCAAGATCGCCGAGGTCATGGCTGATCTCATGCTGGAAGACCGGGATGTTATCCCCGAAGATTTCCGGCCCGACGCCTCATTGTGACCGCGGCACTCAACGGGATGGGCGCATAGGCACAAGGCCACCCGATGAGGCCAGTCAGCCAGAACGTGCCACACCCGATACGCAGACCGGTTTCAAAAACCGGCCTCGGCCCGAAGTTTCTGCATCAGTTTATGCAGTGACTTTTCATAGCGGTCAGAGGCCAGTTTTCCGTGTTCGTCGAACTCGTTCGAACTGTCTGCCAGATGGATTTCAGGTCCCTGCAGAATGCGCGGCTGGAAGGGCACCATAAACGACCGCAGGATCATCTGCGCGCGCTCACCGCCAGCGCGACCTGCCGCCGCCGACATAACGGCAACCGGTTTGTCGGCCCACGGATTGCCTTGCGTGCGGCTCACCCAATCCAGCGCGTTCTTCAAAACGCCCGATGGACCCTTGTTGTATTCCGGCGTCGAGATAATAACCGCATCTGACTGCGCGATTTGATCCGCCAAAGACTGCACCGCTGCCGGGATCCCCTCACCCTCTTCCAGATCTCCGTCATAAAGGGGCAAGTTCAGGTCTGCTTCGACAAAGCGGGCCGGATCAAACAACCGGGCCGCTTCACGCAACAACTTGCGGTTGGTCGCATCCTGACGCAGGGATCCGGACAAGCCGAGGAGAGTGGGTTGAGACATCTAGGGAAACTCCGTTTCAGTGATTTTCTGAAAACTAGCCCGAGTTTGACCTGTTCCAAACCCCATTTGACGCACAGTCAATGCGCAAACGGGGCCGCCCATGGCGACCCCGTACAAAATGCTTAATCCGCGTTACGCGTTTCCGCTGGGCACGACAACGATTTCAACCCGTCGGTTTTGCGCCTTGCCTTCCGGTGTCAGGTTCGAGGCAACGGGATTGTTTTCGCCCTGACCGATTGTTGTGATGCGATTAAAGCTGACACCATTGGCCTGCAGGATATCCGCAACTGCATTGGCACGACGCTCCGACAGCCCTTGATTGTAACCCGCGTCGCCGTCGCTGTCCGTGTGACCGATGATCTGCACGTTCGAGTTGGGGTAATTGACGAGGTTCTGGCCCACTTTCACCAGATCAGATCGCAGCGCCGGGCGCACGGTCGAGCTGTCGGTGTCAAAGGTGATATCGTTGGGAACAGTCACAATCAGCCGGTCCCCCGCATTCACGATGGTGATCCCGTCATTTGCCAATTGCTGACGCAGCTCAGCCGCCTGTTTGTCCAACTGGTTGCCGATCAGGCCACCACCGGCTGCGCCAATTGCAGCCCCCGCCAGCGCCCCAAGACCCGGGTTCGAGTTGTTGGCGATTGCGCCAATGCCCGCCCCGACAAGACCGCCCAAAACGGCACCCTGTTTGGCGTTCTGGTTCGGATCGCTCTGCACCGACAACGTACCCGGATCTGTACAGGCCGAAAGAACAAGGACCGAACTTAGCCCTGTGGCCAGAATAAACTTGGAAATCGTCATGATATCACCTTCTGCTCCAACACCCGTTTGTCAGGTGCGTTTGGTTTTCCTCAGTATATCACGGCAAGAGTGTTAGGTCTCAAGCAACAATCAGGTGAGAACGGCAATTAGCTGCCAACCGGTGTGCGAATTCTTCAGAAATCGGCCCCGGCCCGAAATTTCATCGAAAGCCCGCCTTCGGGGTGCTTCAGGCGCAGCTCTTCCGAATGCAGCATCAGCCTTGGGAAATCCGTTGCAGCACCCGTTGCATAAAACGGGTCACCCAGAATCGGATGACCCAACGCCTGCATGTGAACGCGCAGTTGATGAGATCGACCGGTTTTGGGAAACAGGCGCACACGCGTTGTGTCATATTCATGTTTTACAACACGCCAATCGGTGATCGCAGGTTTGCCCGTATCATGACAGACCATTTGCTTGGGTCGATTGGGCCAGTCTACAATCAAAGGCAGGTCCACGGTGCCGGTCTTTGGCTCCAACCGTCCCCAGACACGGGCGACGTAAGTTTTGCGTGTCTGACGCTGTTCGAACTGCATACTCAGGTTGCGCTGTGCATGGGGCGTTAGGGCAAAAACCATGACACCGGATGTATCCCGGTCCAGCCGATGCACCAGCAATGCCTGAGGAAACGCCGCCTGCACCCGCGTCAAAAGACAATCCGCCAGATGTTCTCCACGCCCCGGCACCGAAAGCAGACCAGACGGTTTGTTCACCACAATCAGTTGCGCGTCTTCATGCAGCACGTCCAGCGGGGTTTGAGGGGGGGCATAGATCTCGCTCATGCGGGCCTGCCTATCGCAGCCCGCCCCCTCCCGCAACGTCGTCCTTGCCTGTGGCCCGATGTTCAGAGACCTTCTGCACAGGAGGAAACGACATGCACCCCACAATCGAACGAATGCGAGAGGTTGTCGCCAAAGGCGATGAAGCCCTGATCCATGCGCTGCTGGCCGAGAACGTCCGATTCCTGCCCCCGACCTATTACAGCACCTGGACCGGATGCGCGCCGGTTGCCGCCGTTCTGGGGCATGTCGGTCAGGTGTTTTCTGACTTCCGCTATCGCCGCATCATGGGCGAAGGCAAAGACTGGGCGTTGGAATTTGAATGCAAGGTCGGCGATCTTGATGGGATCGGGGTGGATCTGATCACGCTAAACGACGACGGTTTGATCCAGACCTTCGAGGTCGCCATGCGCCCCTATAAGACAGTGGGTGCCCTACGAGAAGCGATGATGGCGCGCGTGATGACCGACGCACGGTTTCTCAAGTTCAAAGATGCCCTGAGCTGATCATGCGCGGTTTGATTGCAGCCGATCAGGTCCTGCGCATTCCCCTGCTGCCGGTTCTGGCAGCACAGGGCCTGTCAGTGCGGCGCAACGCTCAGATGTTGCCAGAGCCGACGGGCCCCCGGAGTGGCCGATCAGGTCGTGGACCACGCTTGCGCCTGCTCATCTGCGGCGACAGTTCGGCGGCTGGTGTTGGCGCCGGAACCCAAGGGCAGGCTCTGTCAGGGCAGTTGGTCGACCGGCTGGCCAAACATTATTCGGTCGAGTGGCAATTGGAAGCAACCACAGGGCACACAACGCTGGACGCAATCGACCGCCTGAAAAACGTACAAGGCGAATTCGACGCAGTTGTCACGGCCCTCGGCGTCAATGACGTGACCCGTGCCGTGACATCCCAACAGTTTGCGCACCGCCAATCGCAGCTCATCACTGCTCTGTCCAACGATCTGGGCGCACGACGCATTGTCGTCACCGGAGTTCCACAAATGAACAGGTTTCCGGCGTTACCTGACCCGTTAGCGTGGGTTCTCGGTCGCCAGGCTGCCAGGCTGGACCAGGCGCTGCAGCAGGTTGTATCTGCCCATCCTAATGTCAAACATCTGAAGCTGGACCTGCCGGATGACCCGGCACTCGCGGCCCCGGATGGCTATCACCCCAGCCCACGCGCCTACGCCCTTTGGGCGGATGCCGCGGCGCAACTGTTGCGTCAGGCCTGAGCCCGCGCCTGCCGGATCATCGGGATCGAATAGACAATCAATGCCGCCCAGATCAGCGGGAAAGCAATCATCCGACCTGTGTCGATCTTTTCGCCAAACACAGTGATTGCTGTTACGAAAATCATGGTCGGTGCGATGTATTGCAGGATACCCATTGTAGACAGTCGCACCAGCTTGGCACCGTTTGCATAGACCAGCAGGGGCACAGCCGTCACAATGCCGGCGCAGGACAACAGTAAAGTATCTGACAGTCCCACACCAAAATGCCCCGTACCCT
The DNA here is from genome assembly GCF_059613205.1 of Ruegeria sp. BHSB064. NCBI lineage: Bacteria > Pseudomonadati > Pseudomonadota > Alphaproteobacteria > Rhodobacterales > Roseobacteraceae > Ruegeria > Ruegeria sp. BHSB064. Next base: position 33,684 of record NZ_JBXWSB010000018.1, on the reverse strand, counting down.
GCACGCCCAGAAATGTGACGTAGACCAAAGCCGGAATCAAAAGGATCAGCACCTCAAGCAGGAAGCCTTGATTGGGTCCGATTGGCAGGGATCGTTTGAAAAACGCATAAAACCCCCAACTGACCATCAGGCCAAGCGCGGCCCATGGCAAACGGCCCGCCTCGAACACCAGAACCAGAACACCCAATGACGCCAGCCCTACGGCGATCAGTTGCATGCGCGTCAGTGGCTCACGCAGCAAAATCGCGCCAAGCGCAATGCTGAACAGCGGGTTTATGTAATATCCAAGCGCGGCATCCAAAGCATGGCCGGTTGAGATCGCCCAGACATAAATCGCCCAGTTCACAGTGATCAACGCAGCCGTCAAGGCCGCCATTCCCAACATCTTCGGGTTACCCAGCGCAGCCTTGAGATCGCGAGTGCGCCCCAAAATGACCAGCAACAACCCGGCCACCGGAACAGACCAGATGATGCGATGGGCCACGACTTCGACCGGACCAATATGGTCCAGCGCTTTCAGGTAGAGCGGCAAAAACCCCCAAAGGACATAAGCGGTTACCGCCAGCGCCAGACCCTTGGGTGTGTCGGAATTCTGAGAGGGAATAGGCGTGTCTGCCACGGCAAATCTCCGGTTGATACCGGACACATTTACGGCAGTTCACATCAGCTTGAAAACTCCGAAAACCGTGAAGTCACACATAACGAATAGTGATGGGTCGATCTCGGAGGTCGCGTTGAAACTCATGTTGGCGCAGCGAGGCGCTGCCTCGCGCTCTAAGGTATTTTTTGCCAGATGAACAAGGGATCCCTCATTCATCTGGCCCTAAATACCTCGGGGGAGTCGCCCGGAACGGGCGGCGGGGGCAGAGCCCCCTTACCCGAGTTAGACTTTCACACGATCGGATTTCGGGTCGTACATTGGCTTGAGCGAAGCTTCCGCTTTGACCTTTACCCCGCAGACGTCGATCTCATAAGAAGATGCCAGAACGTCCGCAGCCTTTTCGCCTTCGCACGGGACATAACCCAGACCAATGGCACCACCCAGCGTATGGCCATAGTTGCCTGAACTCAGGTAACCCACATATTCGCCATCGCGGACAATTGGCTCGTTATGGAACAGCAACGGTTCAGCGTCTGTCAACTTGAACTGCACCAGCCGATTTTTGGGACCGCTTTCCTTGCGCGCAATCACGGCTTCCCGACCGATGAAGTCGCTGCCTTTGTCGACCTTGACCGCAAAGCCCAGGCCCGCATCAACCACGTGATCCTCGCACGTGATGTCATGGCCAAAATGGCGGAAACCTTTTTCGATCCTACAGCTGTCCATCATATGCATCCCGCACAGTTTCAGACCCATATCCTGTCCGGCCTCGTGCAGGGTTTCGAAAACATGACCCGCCATATCTGAAGAGACATAGATCTCCCATCCCAGCTCGCCCACATACGTGACACGATGGGCGCGGGCCAAGCCCATGCCGATCTCGATCTCCTGCGCGGTGCCGAACGGGTTGGTCGCGTTGGTGAAATCATTGGGTGACACTTTCTCCAGCAGAGCACGCGAGTTGGGCCCCATGACCGCCAGAACGCCTTCACCCGCCGTGACATCCGTGATCACCACATTAAAACTGCCCGCGTTGCGCATCATCCATGTTTGGTCTGCCAGACGGGTCGCAGCAGGGGTCACAACCAGATACGCGGTTTCGGTCAGGCGCGTGACCGTGACGTCCGCCTCAATCCCGCCTGTGCTGTTCAGAAACTGCGTGTAGACGATCTTGCCATTGGGGACCGAGTAGTCGCCGCCGCCGATATAGTTCATGAATTTTTTGGCATCAGGACCTTCGACACGAATCTTGCCGAAAGAAGACATGTCATACATGCCCACATTCTCGCGCACGGCGCGGTGTTCAGCAGCCGAGTTTTCGAACCAGTTCTGGCGCTTCCAGCTGTACTGGTATTTCCGCTCCTGACCTTGATCCGCGAACCAGTTGGCGCGTTCCCAACCGGCCAACTCGCCCATGACAGCCCCTTGCTCCAGAAGGTGGTGGTGGAACGGCGTCCGACGCACACCGCGGGCAGTGGCTTTTTGGCGATAGGGGTAGTGGTCGGCATAGAGCAGCCCCAGCGTCTCTTTCGAGCGTTCGAACAGATATTGCTTATTGCCCTGGAACGGTTGCATCCGGCTGACGTCTACGTCGCCAAGGTCAAAAGGTTTCTCACCCGTGTCCATCCATTCAGCCAGCGCCATACCCGCGCCACCGGCGGATTGGATGCCGATCGAATTGAACCCGGCGGCGACCCATACATTATCCATCTCGGGTGCCAGACCCAGATGGTAAGCGTCGTCCGGAGTGAACGATTCCGGGCCGTTGAAGAATGTATGAATGCCAGCCTCGGCCAGCATCGGCATCCGCTCGCAAGCTGCTTCGAGGATGGGTTCGAAATGGTCGAAATCCTCGGGCAACTGGTCGAATTCGAACGTGTCCGGGATGCCATCCATTGCCCAGGGTTTGGCGTTGGGTTCGAACGCACCCAGCAGGATTTTACCTGCATCTTCTTTGTAATACGCGCACTCATCAGGCACGCGCAGCACTGGTAGTTGGGTCAGGCCGTCGATATTTTCGGTCACGATATAGAAATGCTCGCACGCATGAAGCGGCACGTTGGTGCCCGCCATGCGGCCGACCTCATGACCCCACATCCCGGCGCAGTTCACTACCATGTCGCATTCGATGTGGCCCGAGGCACTGCCGTCATCCGCGATCCAATTCACCCTGGTGACAGAACGGCCCTGCTTGACGATGTCTGTGACTTTGACGCGTTCCTTAACTACTGCGCCGCGCTGCCGCGCACCTTTGGCCAGCGCCAGCGCGATATTGGCGGGATCGCCCTGCCCGTCCAGCGGCAGGTAAACGGCCCCTTTGATACCGTCGAGATTGATGTGCGGGTACAGTTCTTGCACCCGCTCATTTGAGATCTCGTCGACCTCTACGCCAAAGGCGCGGGCCATGGCCGCCTGACGGTAGATCTCTTCCTTGCGCTCTTCGGTCAGGGCGACAGTGATGGACCCACAGCGCTTGAACCCGGTGGCAACACCGGTTTCTTGTTCCAAAGATCCGTAAAGCTCCTGGCTGTACTTCGCCAGCTTGGTCATGTTTGCAGTGGCCCGCAACTGCGCGATCAAACCGGCTGCGTGCCAGGTGGTGCCGCTGGTCAGCTGTTTACGTTCAAGCAGTACGACATCTTTCCAACCCTTTTTGGTCAGGTGATAGGCGACCGAGCATCCGATGACGCCGCCGCCAATAATGACCACTCGGGCCTTGCTGGGAAGATCAACCATTGTGACGACTCCGCTAGTGTTTGGTTTTGGGCAGAATGCCACGAAGGATCGACAAGAAATGCACCAAAAGCGTCTCGATGTCAGAGAAAATCATCTTTGTGTGGTCTGACGCCTGTCCCGTCTCATGACAAACGGTGTGACCCCGAAGAAGCTTTTGTAAACTGATGAAAACCCGTTGGGGAACCCGCAAGCCATCCCAATCTCGCGTACGCTCATTGTTGTGTTCATCAACAGGTTATTGGCCTTGGCCAAACGCATTTCGCGATAAAACCCGTTGGGAGTTGTGCCGAAGAAGGATTTGAATTTACGTTCCAGCGACCGGTTTGAAAGGTTCAATTCCTCGACAAGCTGGCGGATGGGCAAGGGATCTTCGATATTCTCTTGCATCAGCTTGATACACTGATCCAGCTTGGCATCGCCGGTGGCAGTGGTTTTTGCCCCGGAAAACGGCTGCATGGATGAGAAATCGCGAATCTGCTCATGCAGCATGATATCGGCGACCGTCATTTTGGCTGGCCCCGAAATGTGCCGCCCGATAACCGCCAGCGCAATGTCAGCTGTGGCGCTCATACCTGCACAGGTCACTACGGGTCCGTTCTCGGTCGCAATCAAGAGCTTCGCCTCGAACCGGGCACCACGTTCGCGCAGAAAAGAGGCATTTTCCCAATGGGTTGCCAGATCTTCCGTGCCCTGTTCATTTATGTAACGACTGGCCGCTTCAGACAGCAAAAAGACCTGTGCGCCACGGAAAGTATAGTCCGATACGATACGGCCCAACGACAGGTCAGGCTGATCCGGATCCGTGTTGCCGATAACGAAAAAATAGTCAGCCGTGGGCTGCGAGGGCACTTTTGAGGTCGAAACAAAAGCGTCACTGCTGCTGGCCACATCACCGCCGCGTAACGACCGATAAGTATAGGTGAAAGGCGGCGAGGCACAGACTCGGTTTGCCACCCGCAGAACGTCCACAAGCGAGGCGAGTTCAAGCAACACAAATCCCGGCGCGACAAGAATGTCGAAATGCCGGATCGTTTGCTTCAAACCTCTTTGCGCCACCTCACCTGCCATCTGTGTGCTCAGACGATATTGTGTCCGGCTGCCCGCAACCGGGTGGCGAGCGTTTCGATGTGCTCCGGTCCGATTTCACAGCATCCGCCGACAATCGTTGCCCCCTGATCGACCCATCCCATGACATGATCCGCGTATGCATCGGGACCAAGATCATGGCGTTGTTCCAAGGCGTCCACCGTAGGCGCATCTTCGAGGAACCCGGCTGAGATATGCGTGAACCCATTTGCATAGGCCCCAAATGGCAGGGACATGCCAGACAGGATGTCTAACGCCGCCGGGATCGCTTCGGGGCGCGAGCAATTGATCAACAGCGCGTCCGGCGCGTACGTTTTGACCAACGGCGCTATGTCCGCCAGGGGCTCACCCGACCTGAGACGGGTGCCGTCGTCATCGTTGACTGAAAGAGACAGCCAAACCGGCTTGCCACATCCCGATGTTCCCCGCAGCGCGCCCTCGGCTTCAAGCACCGAAGACACCGTCTCGATGAGAAACAGATCCACCCAATCCGCCATAAGGCTGACCAATTCCGCAAATTTTTCGCCCGCATCAATTGGGTCGGGCTTCAGGTCAGGCCGGTATGTAGCAAGCAAAGGCCCCAGAGAACCCGCGACTCGCCCCCGTGTTCCATTGCACGCGGCTTGTGCTTGTGACAAGGCCGCATCAACAAGGGGCTCCAACTGATCTTCGATGTCTTCGAACCGCAGTCGGGACCGGTGAACCGCATAAGTATTCGTTGTCGCTATTGTCGCGCCGCACCTGAAATACTCTTCGTGTACATCGCGCACCAGCTCGGGGCGATCAATCATGACCCGAGTTGACCAGAGCGCTGTTGGCTTATCGCCGCTGCGCTTGACCAGTTCCTGGCCGATTGAACCATCCAAGAGGGTGATATCTGTCATGTCATTGCTCCTCAGGGGATCAGCACCAGCTTGCCCGGAAAGGTCTTGGATTGGAAATCCGATTGCGCCAGTGCGATTTCCTTTAGCGGATAGGTGCGCGAGATCAACGGCCGGATCCGCCCGGCATTCATCAACTCGACAAGGCGGCCAAATACTTCGGGCGCCTGATGCGTACAGCCATGAATGGTAATGTCGCGCAGGTAGATATCCCTCAGATCCGCCTGCACGATTGGGCCGGCAATTGCGCCTGACACGGCATAGTGTCCACCGGGTTTCAGCGACAGGATCAACGATGCCCACGCGGGTCCGCCAACCACATCAATCACCACGTCGAACATGTCATGCGGCAACGGTTCATCACGCTCGAAGGTTCCTGCGGCACCCTGGGATTTCACGACCTCAGATTTAGCGGACCCCGTGACACCCCAGACAGTGGCCCCGCGTAACACAGCAAGCTGCACAGCGGCCAGACCGACACCACCAGACGCGCCAGTGATCAGGACCTTTTGGCCCGATGTGACACCTGCGCGGGTCAGCAGGTTTTCAGCGGTCCCAAAAGCGCAGGGGATGGCTGCGATTTCAACGTCGGACAAAGGCGATGCGCTCACGTCGTACAGATCATCCGCCTCTACCAGACAGTATTGGGCAAACGCCCCGTCGATTTCGGACCCCAAAGCAATAAAGCCCTGAGGGTGACCGGGACGCGGACGCGGCAAGTTGATCGGGCAGGTCACGCGTTGGCCCAGGCTGAAATGAGCCCTGTCGCCCACTGCCTCGACGATACCGCACAAATCCCCACCCTGAATGCGCGGGAAATACAAGGCACCACCCCACCCGCCGGCTTCGACGTCCTGATCCACAGCATCCGTAGCGCCGGTCACATCCGAAGAGTACCAGCCGACCCGCGTGTTGATGTCCGTGTTGTTCACACCGGCAGCGGCAACCCGCACAAGGACCTGCCCGGGACCGGGCTTTGGCACTGGAATATCGTCACGCCATTCCAACACTTCGGGTCCACCGTGACCCGTCAGATAGACACCATACATGGTATTTGGGATAGCCATTTCAGACCTCATCATCCGGATGCGGCGGGACGGGACCCATGGGAACGATGTCGTAGCGCGCATTGATCTCGGCCATCTTGGCCTCGTCCGCAAAGTCCGCATCGGTCATCATTGCGAGTTCGGCAAGGAACCCATCAAACCCTGACGGCTGAAAGATCATGAGCATCTTGGCTGGCGCATCACCTACGACACGGCAGGCATGCGGTACTCCGGGCGGCACATGCATCGTGGTGCCCTGCCCGCATCGATGCCAGTCGCCGTCGACGTAAAAGTCAACTTCGCCTTCCAGAAAATAGAAGGTTTCGGCGTGCGTATCATGACGATGAAGGCCAAGCGCGAAGCTGGCCTTCAGATTGTCTTCCATGAGCGTGTATGCGCCATCTGTGTCCTGACCTGACACCTTCACGAAGGTATGGTCATTTTCCCAGTCATAGTTGGGGCCCTCACCGGGCCCCAGTTTGGCGTATCGTTTGCTCATGGTGGTCTCCGCAAGAGGTTAAGCGCGCAACCGCTCGTTCTCGGGATCCCAGAGCGGTTGATCCTGCTCTACCACAGCGCGGCACTTTTGGCCGTAGATTTCGACCTCAAGCTCGGTACCCGGGTTCGCAAGCTCAGCCTTGATCATGCCCAGAGCGATGGATTTGCCGACACGGTACCCCCATGCACCCGAGGTGGTTTCACCGACAATCTCATCGCCCTGCCAGATGCAAGACATATAAGGCGCGTCGCAATCGCCCGCCTCAACACTCAGGGTGACGAACGACTTCTTCACGCCTTGCTGCTTCTCGTTCAGGATCGCGGCCTTGCCGGGGAAGTCTTGCGGCTTGTCCAGTTTGACGAACCGCTCCAGACCCCCTTCAAGCAGCGAGTAATCGGTCGACAAATCGCCCTTCCACGCGCGGTAGCCCTTTTCGATCCGCAGAGAGTTCAGCGCATACATGCCGAACGGCTTGGCCCCTGCATCGATGATCGCGTCATAGATCGCAGGCATGTCCGCGTTGAGCGCGTGAACTTCCCAGCCCAACTCACCAGCAAAGGACACGCGGATCAGGTGGGCCGGTTGGCCAGCCACAGTGGCGGCCTGATGGGTCAGCCAGCCAGATGACAGATCGGCGTCGGTCAGACCCGACAGGATCTCACGCGATTTCGGGCCTGTGACGATCAGAGTGTCGCGGGTTGTGGTGACGTCCTCAACCGACACGCTGGCAGGCATTGCGTTCACCAGAATATCGCGGTCATGCCATTGCGCGGTTGCTGCAGTGATCATGACGAATTCATCCTCGCCCAGACGCAGACAGGACATTTCGGTCAGGATGCGGCCCCGGTCATCCGAAATGTAGACCAGATTGATACGGCCCACTTTAGGCAATCCACCTGTGATCAGACCGCGCAACGCCTCGGCAGCGCCTTCGCCTTTGACCATGAAACGCGAGAACCCCGGCAGATCAAGCACGCCACAATGGTCGCGCACGGCTTCGCATTCTTCTTTGATCCGCTGCTCCCACGGGCCGGAACGCCCCCAGGTATGCGTCGCCTCAAGCGATGTGTCATCGCCCGGCTGCGCGAACCAGTTGGCGCGCTCCCAACCGTTATACACGCCCATCACGCCGCCCAGTTCTTTGACCTTGGCATGGACCGGCGACAGCTTTTTGTCACGCGCGGCAGGCCATTCATGATGCGGGAAGTGCATGGCGTATTCGTTGCCGTAGACTTCCATGCCCTTCTGGTTGCAATAGTCCTGATCGGTGTAATCGGTGTAACGGCGCGGATCGACGGCCCACATATCCCATTCGGTCGCCCCATCAACGATCCATTCCGCCAGCACCTTGCCCGCACCACCGCCCTGCGCGATGCCAAAGGTAAAGCTGTGCGCCTCAAATGCGTTTTTCACACCGGGCATCGGACCGATCAGCGGCAGGCCATCAGGCGCGTAGGGGATCGGACCGTTGATTACACGTCCAACGCCCGAGGTTGCCATCAGCGGCACCCGCTCCATCGCGTCGGTCACAATATCCTCAATCCGGTCCAGATCATCGTTCCAAAGCTGGAAGCTGAAATCCTCGGGCATCGGATCGTCTTCGGTCATCCAATGGCCCTTGCAGTTGGGCTCATAGGGGCCGAGGTTGAAGCCGTTCTTCTCCTGCCGCAGATAGTACGAGATATCCACGTCGCGCAGCAGCGGCAGCTTGCCGCCATGCTCTTTCGACCACGCCTCAACCTCGGGGACTTCATCAGTAAGCAGGTATTGGTGGCTCATCACCATGGCAGGCACAGTGCGGCCGCCGAATGGCTTGAACATCTCACCCACGCGCTGCGCATAGTAACCGGCGGCGTTCACCACGTAGTCACAAGCGATGTCGCCTTTGTCCGTGTGTACAGTCCATGTGCCATCGTCATGCTGCGTTACACCGGTCGCAGGACAGAACCGGATGATCTTCTGACCCAGATCGCGCGCGCCTTTGGCCAGCGCCTGCGTCAGCTGGGCCGGATCGATGTCGCCATCGGTCGGGTCGTACAACACGCCCTCCAGGTCATGCGTCTCAAGGAACGGATAGTGCTCTTTGGCCTGTTCCGGGGTCCACATCTCCATCGGGATGCCCTGATAGCGGCCCATGGACATGGCGCGTTCGAACTCTTGCATCCGCTCTTTGCTGTGCGCCAGACGGATGGAACCCGAAACGTGATAATTCATCGGGTAGTCAACCTCTTCGGCCAAGCGCGAATACAGCTCGGTCGAGTAGCGCTGCATGTTCATGATGGCCCATGAGGTCGAGAAGGTCGGCACGTTGCCCGCCGCGTGCCAGGTCGAACCAGCAGTCAGTTCGTTCTTTTCAAGCAGAACGCAGTCGGTCCAGCCCTTCTTGGCCAGATGATACAGGGACGAGCAGCCCACGACGCCGCCACCAATGATGACAACACGGGCCTTGGTTGGAAAATCACTCATGTGTTTTGATCCTCTGTTACTGTGCCCGCTGGGGCAGATCGTCTGAGATGTCGTAGTAGTCACCCTTGTCAGCGACAAAGATGTGCCTTGAGAGTTTCAGGCCCGTAGGTTCGCTGAGCGCGCCCATGGAAATCGAAATCGTGTCTTCGGCATTGTGCTGCCAGAACAGGAAAGAGCCACACTCACTGCAAAAGCCACGCCGCGCGGTATCCGACGCACGGAACCAACGCAGCGTGTCGCTGGCGGTGAAGCTCAGGTTGTCCTGATGGGTCGAGGTCGAGGACCAGATGTGGCCCGACTGCTTGCGGCACTGGCCGCAATGGCAGGCTGAAGGCGGCGACAGTTCTCCGTCGATGGTAAACGCGACCGCGCCGCACAGGCAGGAACCCGTGTGCATACAATTACCCCCTTGCTGCGGGCGTGGAGCTGGCCCCCAGCAACACGCCATAGATGATGAAACAGGTCGCCATCACACGGCGGACCCAGATGTTGAACACAGCCCCTAGTGCCGCCTTGCCCATGAGCGCACCCAGCAGGGTGAACCCGGTATAGCTGAGCGTGGTGATGATCAGTGCCGTGGGTATGATGACTCCCATCTGCTGCCAGATCGGCACGTCGGGCTGCACGAATTGCGAAAAGGCCGCCAGGTACCCTGCCACGCTTTTGGGATTGATCGTCGCCACGGCCAGCGCGTGAAAATAGACATGCCGCGCAGGGCGTTCTGAGGCCGGAGCAGGTTTTGCGGCGTTCATCCAGCCTCGGATACCGACCCATATCAGGAAACCAGCACCAATGAGCTTGGCGATGAAAAATCCAGTTGGTGATGCCGCGATCAAAGCCGTGATACCCAGCGCTGACAGGATCAGGAACGCGCTTGCTTGCGTGAGGATGGCCAGAACACCCAACATCGCCTTGGGGAACGGCAAACTCATCCCGTTTGAAATACAATTAACCGCATTGGGACCTGGGGTGGTTACGAACACCACCCAGAACAACGCGAATATGGTCCAGGCTTCAAAGCTCATCAGTACACCGGTGGTGCAATGACCCAGATCGCCACCGCGGGCTCATCATAGGGGTTAGACCATTGATAAGGTTCGTGTTTGATCCGAAAACTGTCACCCGGACCGACAGTGAAAGCACGCGACCCGATGGTCAGATCCAATCGTCCCGAGATCATGTACCCCACTTCCTGCGTCGGGCGATGGGCGGGGGTCTGCATCTTCGAGTTGGGCTCGAATGTGGAATGTACCATTTCAAAATCGTCGGTCAGATCGGGTGACAGCAGTTCCTCGATCAACCCTTCCTCACCCGACCCCATGGGACGACGTGTGCCCGCACGAACGACATAACCCTTTTCCTCAACCGGAACCGCCGCATGTGCAAACAGCATCGACATCGGCACGCCGAGGCATTCAGCGATCTGACGCAGATCCGAGATCGATGGATCAGACATGTCCCGTTCAACCTGGCTGAGCCATCCAACCGAACGATCAAGGCGGTTCGCGATCTCGGTCAGGGTCAACCCACGCGCCTTGCGCAAGGCCCGCAAGTCAGCACCCAGTGTCGCGCTTTGTGGGGCTTGGCTGTTCACACAGTTGCTCCGAATCTCGTGAAATTTTGCATATGTTTTTCACGATGGGGTAATTTTGTGAAATTTCCAAGCGTTTTTTCATTTGCTCGCCTGCGCCACGTGCGATGCACGTTGCCAGTTTGTGTGCAGAGCGCTGTCACGGCACGGCTGCCAGCCTTACGGCACCATCGGTTGGCCGATTTCGCGGACGTAAATCTCTGCGTCCGCAGACGAGTCGTCGCGCGAAAGCGTAAAACCCGATTTTTGCAAAACGCGGGCAGAGGCCGGGTTGTCGCGTCCAACCCCCGCGACGAGGCGTAGCGCCGGGCCTGAAGTACACGCGGCGACAAATCCGTTCAAAAGCTCTGAGGCAAAGCCTTTGCCCCATTCCGTTTCTGCTATCAGGTAGCCGAGGTGGATCTTCGGCACGGATTTGCGGACAGGTTCCGATGCCAAAATCATGAGGCCGATCAGATGACGGTCATGTCTTTGGCGAACCACCAAAACATCACTTTCTGCGCAACGATCATCAATCCAACGAGATATGCCCCGGTTCTGCACCTGCATGGACGGCGGCAAGGATCTAAGCACCTTTGGAGTTAAAATTGTGATGAGGTCGTCTTCCAGACGTTCACGCAACAACGGATCCCGGAGTTCCTCTCTCCAATGAAATACAGAAAGGCGGCGCGTGAGGAATTGGTCTGGGCCCATACCTGATCCAACCTGTTTGGGGCCGTTGCATTCTATCAGGCACCCGGCAAAATCGAAACATAGCGGTCGATAGTCAGGCGCAAGCCAACCGGCCTTTGGTCAAACCTGAGCGAAGGTCCTGGACAGAATCCCCGACAGGTATTCTGCGTCCTCGGCTGAAAATGCATCCGGTTGATCGCTGTCGATGTCAAAAACCGCAATCACTTCACCGGCAGCATTGTGGACGGGCAAAACCAGTTCGGACCGGGTTGAAGATGCGCACGCAATATGGCCCGGGAAAGCGTCCACGTCCGGGACGAGTTGCACTTCACCCGTCCGGGCGGCAGCCCCACAAACGCCGCGCTCGAACGGAATGACAAGACACCCATGCCCCCCTTGATAAGGGCCGATTTTCAGCAGACCGGGCTCGACGACACGGTAGAATCCAGTCCAGTCAAAACGGTCGTCAGAATGATGTACCTCGCACGCAACGGTCGCCATCAAAGCGACCTGATCCGTTTCGCCTTCGGTCAATGCCGCGATTGTGCTGGTCAGGCTGTTGTAATCGACTTTCATTGGTTCTTATCCGTTAGGGCCGCGCGGGGGCGCTGCCCCCGCACCCCCGGAGTATTTGGAAAAAGATGAAGGGTCAAACGCGTTCGATTGCAATCGCAGTGCCTTCGCCGCCGCCGATGCAGATGGCCGCGACGCCGCGTTTGAGGTCTCGCTTTTCCAGCGCGTTCAACAATGTCACCATGATGCGCGCGCCTGAGGCACCGATAGGATGGCCCAGCGCACAGGCCCCGCCATTCACGTTCACTTTGTCGCGCGGCAAACCCATTTCATGCATGAACGCCATCGGCACAACCGCGAAGGCTTCATTGACCTCCCAAAGATCAACGTCCTCCTTGCTCCACCTGATGCTGGACAAGAGTTTCTGTGCGGCAGGGACAGGCGCAGTGGTGAACAGTCCGGGCGCTTGTGCGTGGCTGGCATGACCCAGAATACGGGCGCGCACCGCCAGCCCTTGCGCTTCGGCGGCTTCGGCCGAAGCCAGAACAAGCGCCGCAGCACCGTCAGAAATCGAGGAGGAGTTGGCAGCCGTCACGGTGCCATCCTTACGAAACGCGGGCTTCAAGGTGGGTATCTTTTCAGGGCGGGCGGATTTTGGTTGTTCGTCTGTGTCCTGCACAACCTCACCCTTTCGCGTGCGAACTGTGACAGACGCAATCTCGTGTTCAAATGCACCGTTTTCCTGCGCCGCAAGGGCATTGGACAGAGATTGGAGCGCATATTCGTCCTGAGCTTCGCGCGTGAACTGATAGGCTTCGGCGCAGTCTTCGGCAAAGGTGCCCATCAGGCGGCCTTTCTCATAGGCGTCCTCAAGCCCGTCGAGGAACATATGATCAACCACCTGACCATGACCAATGCGGGCACCTCCACGCATTTTGGGCAACAGGTACGGGGCATTTGTCATACTCTCCATTCCGCCTGCGACCATTGTGTTCGCGTGACCCAACGCGATCTGGTCAAAGGCTATCATTACCGCTTTCATGCCCGAGCCGCACATCTTGTTCAGCGTGGTTGCCGGAACGTCTTCGCCCAAACCGGCGGCAAAACCAGCCTGACGTGCGGGGGCTTGGCCCTGCCCTGCTGGCAAGACGCAACCCATCAGCACTTCATCAACGGTCGGGGCCCCCGCCTGACTTAACGCAGCCCGGATCGCCTCGCCACCCAGGTCAGCTGCTGCAACCCCATCAAACATGCCCTGAAAGCCTCCCATTGGCGTTCTTGCGGCCCCTGCAATCACAACGTCTTTCATAAGGGTCTTCCTCCTGCTTCCCGGCCCTTGAATACCGAATGGTAAGAATTGGCGTCTAGCGTATTTCTACGACTCATTTTTCAGATTGGAGGACGCCCGGACCATGGGGCTGACCAGCACGTCAAACGGCGCAACGCAAATCATCACTGTTCATACCGATCGGATTGATGCCGCGATGGCCATTCAGTTCAAGGAAGACATGCGTTCGGAAACCGAAACTGGCGCAAACCGGGTTGTCCTGGATCTGTCTGGTGTCGCGTTCATCGATTCCAGCGGTCTGGGTGCGATTGTCGCGTCGATGAAACAGTTGGGCAAAGACCGGCGACTGGATCTGGCCGGACCGCAGCCCGTGGTCGAAAAAGTCTTTCGCCTGACGCGCATGGATACGGTTTTCCGTTTGTTTGCGTCGCTGGATGACGCGCTGTCCGCGCCGGATACATGACCAAGGCAGGAGTGGATGGGCGTGGAGCCAATTTGTAACAAGACCTGTCTGGAACTAAGCTTCCCGGCCACGGACACAGAAGCCAGTGCAGGTATTGCGCAGCTCAGCTGCAGTCTGGCAAATTATGGGTTGCCACCTCATAAAGCCGATGATGTGAAGATTGCTTTGGCTGAAGCGATCAACAACGTGGTGGAACATGCATATAAAGGCATCGCTGCGGCCAAAGTTCAGGTCACGTGTCGACTGGATCGGGATCGGCTGGACATCTTTATTTCGGATACTGGTCATCCGTTGCCTGGCTTCCAGATGCCAGACGGAACGCCCGCTCCGCTGGGGAAAACAACACAAGATCTGCCGGAAGGCGGGTTTGGGTGGTTTCTGATTCACCAACTTACCAGTGACATTCGGTATGAGCGCCGAAATGGGTGCAATCGGCTGTCCCTGCGGTTTAACTTCGGTAAAATCGCCTAATCGGGCTCAATTGGTCACAATAACGCCTTTTTCGAAACATTGTCGCGCCTCAAACAACCGCCATACAGTGACTCGTAGCTCAGATAGCTTCCCTCGGCGCCAATTATCACAGCCCCCACCCAGTGAACGGCGCCGAGGAACTTCTCCCCTGAAATCTCTGGACAATCCCCAATCAGCGAATAGCTTTCCCTTGTTCCAAGGAGAGAGAATACAGCATGCGGGATTTGCATAAACCGGGCCGGTCAGAAGTTTTTGCAACGCAAGGGATGTGCGCAACGTCTCACCCGTTGGCAGCCAAGGTGGCAATCGATATTCTTGAACAGGGTGGCAACGCAATGGACGCCGCGATTGCCGGGGCGGTCCTGCTGGGGATCTGCGAACCGCAGATGACCGGTTTGGGTGGCGATTGCTTTGTTCTTTTCAACCGCGCGGGAGAACATCAAATACGTGCCCTGAATGGCTCGGGCCGATCGCCGGCTGCCGCGCAAGCACAACCTTTGCGCGACCGGGGTTTGTCGTCTGTGCCGTTGAATGGGCCGGATGCGGTGACAATTCCCGGTGCTGTGGATGCGTTCTGCCATCTTGCAGAGACGGAAGGGCGCTTGGGGTTGGACGCGATCCTGACCCCCGCAATTCACTACGCGGACGCAGGCGTTCCGGTTGCGCCCCGCGTTGCGTTTGATTGGAAGATCGGAGCGGCTATCTTGCAAGGCCCAGCGCGCGATCACTACCTGATCAACGGGCAAGTCCCCTCAGTCGGGCAGATCTTTCGCGCGCCAGGTCAGGCCGAAGTGTTGCGTCGGATCGCGCAAGAAGGGCGTGACGCGTTTTATTCTGGCGATATTGCCGAGGACATGATCGCTGCCCTTTCCATTCGGGGCGGAGTTCACACCGCTGAGGATTTTCAAAACACAAAATACACAGTAACGCAGCCAGTGCAGGGCGCCTATCAAGGGGTCAATCTGGTCGAGCATCCGCCAAATGGTCAGGGCGCGACCGCAATTCTGTTGCTCAATATTCTGAAGCATTTTGACGTGGCCAACATGGACCCCTTTGGCGCGGAAAGGGTCCATATCGAGGCTGAGGCCACCAAGCTGGCCTATGATGCGCGCAACCGGTTTATCGCGGATCCTGACCACATGTCCAAAGCGGAACGGTTCCTTGATCCCGAGCTGGCCGCCAAACTGGCCGCGCTTATTGATCCCAAGCGCGCCATGCCTGCGGCAGCACCCCTGACCGAGGCCATTCACAAGGACACCGTCTACATCACCGTTGTGGATCGCGACCAGATGGCGGTTTCGTTGATCTATTCGATTTTCCATAGTTTTGGATCAGGGATCGCCTCGGAAAAGTACGGCATTTTGCTCCAGAACCGAGGTGCTGGCTTCACCTTGGACCCTGGCCATCCAAATGAGTTGGGCGGAGGCAAGCGTCCGATGCACACAATCATTCCGGGGATGCTAACCGAAAATGACCGTGTCATGATGCCCTTTGGTGTGATGGGCGGAGCCTATCAGCCCACCGGCCACGCGCGATTTGTGTCAAACCTCAGGGATTTCGGTCTTGAGCTACAAGAAAGCATCAACGCCCCACGCGCGTTCTTCGACGGATCGGTTCTGAAACTGGAACGCGGCTACCCCGATGATATAGCGAAACAATTGTCAGAAATTGGGCATACTATCGAAGTACCGGAAACTCCACTTGGCGGGGCGCAAGCGATCCGAATCCGAGAAGACGGTATTTTGGAGGGTGCCAGCGACCCGCGCAAGGACGGTTGCGCCCTTGGATACTGAAGCCCACCTACGCGGGCAGGCGCGGTTGGACGACTTTAGTTCAGGTGGAAATGCAGTGGGTACGAGCCGTCCTCGAACGGTCCGAACATATTTGGAATATCGGGGTGCTCAACAGGCTCCCCGGAATAGTCCGCAACCAGATTTTGTTCTGAAACATAAGCAACATAGAAGGATTGGTCGTTCTCAGCCAACAGGTGATAAAACGGTTGCTCTTTGCGCGGACGGCTGTCTTCGGGAATGGCCTGATACCATTCCTCGGTGTTCGAAAATTCTGGATCCACGTCAAAAATCACCCCCCGAAAAGGGTGTTTTTTATGACGAACCACCTGGCCTAAGCCGTATTTTGCACGTGTCTTTAGCATTGTTTCAGCCCCCAAAGCATTTACTACCCGTTTCTGGCCGGAAAAGCCAATCATTGATGTGAAACTCAGGGAAACAGTCTGTGAACCTAATACTGACAGTGTTCGAAATTGCAGCGCCGGTCTTTCTGTTGTCAGGGATTGGCTTTGCCTGGGTAAAGCTGGGATTCGAGTACCGTCTTCAGTTCGTTACCCGGTTTGCTATGACCCTGGCTGTCCCCAGCCTGATCTTCGTGGCTCTGATGCAGACCGAGATTCCGGGTGGCGATCTTACACGTTTCACCGTCGCCACGATCATTGCCAACCTGGTTCTGGCGATCGCTTTCTGGTGCCTCGTCCGCGTTCTAAAGCTTGAACAGCGCACGTATCTTTCACCATTGATTTTCGGCAATACCGGCAATCTGGGCCTGCCGCTATGTATATTTGCTTTTGGACAGGCCGGACTGGGCTATGCTGTCATCTTTCTGGCGGTTACTGCTCTGTTTTCGTTCACCTACGGTATCTACCTTGTGGCGGGCAAAGGGGCCTTTGGTCAGGTCATTCGTCAGCCCATGGTTTGGGCAACGCTTTTGGGGGCACTGTTTCTGTGGCGAGGCTGGGAAACTCCGCTTTTTCTGACAAACACGCTCGACTTGCTGGGGCAAATGGCAGTTCCGATGATGCTTGTAACCGTTGGCGTGGCCATCGCGCGCCTGACGACCCGCAGCTTAGGTCAGGCTGTCTGGCTGTCAGTTCTGAAACTGGTGGTATGTTTCGTCCTCGGTTGGGTGGTCGCTGTCGCGTTTGAACTGGATGCAATCGCCTTTGGCGTTTTGGTTCTGCAAATGTGCACCCCCGTTGCGGTAACTTCTTATCTTCTGGCGGAACGCTTCGAAGCTGACGCGGATGCCGTCGCCGGTATGGTGATGGTATCAACCGTCCTTTCCGTAGCGGCACTGCCTGCCATCCTGGCTATCGTTTTGTAACGATTGTGATTTCATAATCGCTCAATCTGCGCTAGAATGTGCAAAAAAGGCATGAGGCACATGAGCAGAATTCTTATCGTACTCTTCGGGGTGCTGCTTCTGGCATCCTGTGGGGGCGGTTCCAAACAACCGCCCAGCAAATTGAATGACGCGTGCAGCATTGCGCGCGAAAAGCCTGACTATATCAAAGCCTTCAAGAACACCGAGCGTAAATGGGGTATTCCTGTACACGTCCAGATGGCTACGATTTATCAGGAAAGCCGCTATCGCCACGATGCGCGCACCCCGCACAGATACGTTCTGGGCGTCATCCCGATGGGCCGTCAAAGCAGCGCTTATGGCTATGGTCAGGCGCTTGACGGTACGTGGGAGCAATACCAGCGTGAAACCGGAAAACGCCGCGCCAAGCGGGATCGCATTCGCGATGCATCAGACTTTATCGGCTGGTACATGAATAAAAGTTACGAACGTAACGGCATTCACCCGGCAGATACGCGCAATCAATATCTCGCTTATCACGAAGGCCATACCGGATATGCGCGCGGCAGTTACAACAGCAAGTCCTGGTTGTTGAACGTTGCCAGTGACGTGGACGCGCGCGCGCAATTGTATCAGGCGCAATTGGCCAACTGCCGGTACTGACAAAGCTTGATCGGGTCAGCGATTGCCTGACCCGACCCTTTTTCTGTTCGAGAACAAGTCCTGATCGAGGCGTCCGCCTTCATTCAGCGCGCCGAGCAAAACAGTTGTCTGCCCCCCCGCGTTGTCGTGAATGACCCATTTACGCAGCTCGACCGGGTTGTCGGTGAACATCAGCTCAATCCGTCCTGCATCCGGGTTCTTTGGGTCTTGTGCCGTGACCACGGTGGCCGTGCCATCAAAGTTGTGACCCACGACCATATTGGCCTGACCCAAGTTCACATTCCGCGCCAGTACGATGGAAAGGGGCGTCCGCTTCAGCGGGTATTGCTCGGGCGGCTGGTTTGATTTCGGGTCAAAGATCTGCACGCTGCCAGACCGCACCAGCACAACTGCGCTGTTGGGTGGGTCGTATTCAAACCGCATCTTACCCGGGCGCTGCATCCACAGCTTGCCGGTGCTCAGCGATCCGTCATCGTTCACTTGTGTGAAGGTCGTCTCAACCGTTTTCAATCCGTTCAGGTAATTGGAAATCTGCGAAAGCGGCAGCTTATCCGCCGCCCAAGCGGCGGGTGCGGCCAGTGTTAATGCAAGGGCAAAAGCAATCTGTTTCATGCCGTACAGATAGGCCTTCTGCCCTTGTTATTAAATATCTTACTGCTCGGGGACGAGGATTTCCCGCTTACCGACATGATTTGCCGCAGAAACAACGCCTTCGTCCTCCATCTGCTCAACCAGACGGGCGGCCTTGTTGTAGCCGATGGCAAGTTTTCGCTGGATATACGAGGTCGAGCATTTGCGATCCTTGATCACAATCGCCACCGCCTGATCGTACAACGCATCCTCGCCGTTGGTGTTGCCACCAGTGTTCAGCCCCAGAACGGCGTCGATGTTATCTGCTTTGTCTTCGGCCGGGCCATCCAGCACGCTGCCCACGTAGTCGGGTGGGCCGAACTGTTTCAGGTGGTTGACGATTTCCTCGACCTCCTCGTCCGACACAAAAGGACCGTGGCAACGGGTAATCTTGGCACCCCCCGCCATATAAAGCATATCGCCCTGCCCCAGTAGTTGCTCGGCACCCATCTCGCCCAGAATTGTCCGGCTGTCGACTTTCGAGGTCACTTGGAACGAAATCCGGGTCGGGAAGTTCGCCTTGATTGTACCGGTAATCACGTCGACCGAAGGCCGCTGCGTGGCCATGATCAGGTGAATGCCCGACGCCCGTGCCATCTGCGCCAGACGCTGGATGCAGGCTTCGATCTCTTTACCCGCGACCATCATCAGATCTGCCATCTCATCGACGATGACAACGATATAGGGCATTGCTTCGGGCGCGAACTCTTCTGTCTCAAAGGTCGGCTCGCCGGTTTCATCATCAAACCCGGTCTGCACCGTGCGGCTGAACAACTCGCCTTTGTCCAACGCGTCCTTCACTCGACCGTTGTAACCAGCGATGTTGCGGACGCCCATTTTGGACATCTTGCGATAACGATCCTCCATCTCACCAACGACCCATTTCAGGGCCACAACCGCCTTTTTCGGATCGGTGACGACAGGGGACAGCAGATGCGGGATGCCGTCATAGACGCTGAGTTCCAGCATCTTCGGGTCGATCATGATCAGGCGGCATTCATCCGGTGTCAGTTTGTACAGCAGCGACAGGATCATGGTGTTGATCGCCACCGACTTACCCGAGCCGGTCGTACCAGCGATCAGCAGGTGAGGCATCTTGGCCAGGTTGGCCACAACGGATTCGCCACCAATATCTTTGCCCAGCGCCAGCGGCAGCGCGTGGTTGCCATCGCCAAAATCGCGGCTGGCGAGGATTTCGCGCAGCACCACCATCTCACGGTTTTCGTTCGGCAGTTCGATGCCGATGACCGAACGGCCCGGCAAGGTCGAAACCCGTGCCGACAGCGCCGACATGGAACGCGCGATGTCATCCGCCAGACCAATCACCCGGCTGGCTTTCAAGCCCGGTGCCGGTTCCAGCTCATACATGGTGACCACAGGGCCGGGGCGCACGCTGACAATCTCACCCTTGACGCCATAGTCATCCAGAACGTTCTCCAGCATCCGCGCGTTTTCTTCCAACGCCTCATCACTCAGATGATGGCGCTGAATGCTGGCGGGGTTCGACAACAATCCCAGCGGAGGCAGTTCGAAATCCGAATGCTTGTCCTCAAAAGACAGTGCCGGCTGTGCCTCGGCCTGCGCACGGCGCGATGGCGGCGGCGTGCGACGCACGGGCTGTGCGACCACAGGTTTGCGCGGTTCAGCAACTGGGATCTTCATCGCAGGGCGCGACTGCGGCACAGAGTCCTCCATGTCCTCGACAAGCGGTTCATCGTCCAGATCCGGCATTGGTGCGTATTGGTCTTGCTGGATCTCGGGCGCATACTCGAACGGGGCCGGATCATGCCACTCGGGTGCAGCACCTGCTGTCATCGGGGGTTCGGGTGGCAACCCACCGGCTGTCACTGGTGGCTCGGCCGGCAATTCATCCGGCTGATGCGGGTTCAGGATCAGCGGATCGGGTCGACGGCCTCGGCCCTTTGTCAAGGGCAGGCTCGGGTCCGGTTCGGGCGTCATCTCACCCGTTGCGACTTTGCGATTGCGCACAGCAGCTGAGATTTTTGAGCGGATGCGATCTTCACCGGGCATTTCGTCAAAGCCAGCGATCGGTTCGGGATCAACCAATTCAGGCTCAGGCATCGGTTCCGGGCGGCGGATCAGAGACGGCATGCGTGCCAGCAGGCCGGTTTTGGGTGCGGGTTCGGGCTCTTCTTCCAGTTCTTCAAAGACGGGGTCACCGAAGGCGATGTCATCATTCAAAACCGGTTCCACCCGCGCGGCGCGGTGTTCTTTCCATTGCTCGCGCCGATCCCGCGCGGCCTGAGCTGTTGCCGAGGCACCGCGACCCAACAAATTCATCAGCAGATCGTAAGCCATCACCAGACCCAAGAGGAACGCACGGAAGCCGCGTTTCACGTCTGCTTTGGTGAAACCCAGAACAAAAATGCCCAGCGCAATCATCCCGACCGCCATGGCAAGTGACATCAGCTTGACCAGAAAATGCGACGAGATTGGCAAAAGCGTCAGCAACGCGCCCATGACCGTGTCGCCAAACAAACCACCCAGACCATAGCTGTGCGTCGCGCGCCATTCGGCACCGGGAACAAGGGTCGCGGCGTAGACTGAGACAAAGGCGATCCAGATTGGGGCAAAGATCAGCCGGGCAATGGCGCGGTCTTCACCGAAATGACCCGCGAAACGCAAACCCCAGCCGATCAAAACAAGCGCGATGCCCCAGCTGCCCCAGCCTACGATCATGAACAAGGGCGCAGCAATCGAGGCCCCGATCCGCCCCATCCAGTTCTGCACCGGCGCATCGGTCGAAACCATCCAGTTGGGATCATCAGGCGTGTAGGACCAGATCATCGCCGCCGCTGCCAAACCCAGCAGGATCAGAGCAATACCGATCAGTTCCTTGCTGCGTCGCTCCAAGGCGGCTTGCGTGGTGCTGTCCAACAATGGATCGCGATTGCGCGCGTTATATGATGCCATTTTGCCCTCGTACCTCACGAATAGATGCAGTCGCGGAGTGTGATCAGACCACGCTGCAACTCTGTTTTTGGGGCCACCAACGCAACCCGGATAAAGCCTTCGCCCGGGTTATTCCCCGGATCACCTTGTGAAAGATATGCGCCCGGCAGAACCCGAACCCCGGTGTCCTGCCAGACCTTCAATGCTGTGTCTTCGCCATTCTCAACCGGCAGCCATAGAAAGAACCCGGCCTCTGGCGACATGTATCCCTGCACGCCCGCGAAAACTTCATCCGCAATGGCGTATTTTTCCTGATACAACGCGCGGTTTTCCCGCACATGATCCTCATCCGCCCAAACTTTTGCCGCAGCAGCTTGCAAGGGCAGCGGCAGCGGCGATCCGGCGTAGGTCCGCAGTTTTTTGACCTGTTTGATCGTCTCAGGCCCGCCCGCGATCAGTCCCGACCGCAACCCAGCAAGGTTCGAGCGCTTTGACAGCGAATTGAACAGCGTAATCCGTTCAGGGTCTGCGCCCAGTTCTTGTGCGACGGTCAGAATACCTGTCGGAGCCGTGTCCCGGTAAATCTCGGAATAACACTCGTCGGCGAAAATGCGGAAATCATATTGCTCGGCCAGACGGATCAGTTCGGCCCAATAATCACGCGAGGCGACGGCCCCCTGCGGGTTGGCAGGTGAGCAGATGTAGGCCACAGCGGTGCGGTTCAGCACATCCACGGGCAGGCTGGCATAGTCTGGCAAGTGGCCCGTCGCGGCGGTGGCAGGCACAAAGTAAGGCTGCGCGCCAACTGAAAGCGAAGCCACCATGTAAACCTGATAGAACGGGTTCGGACACAGAATAACAGGCTGCTGGCCGTTCTTCTGTTCCGGGCACAGCGCCATGGCAGCGTTGTACAGACCCTCGCGCGTGCCGTTTAACGCCATTACATTGGCATCCGGGTCCATCTGAACGCCATAGCGGCGATGGATCCAATCCGTGATCGCACCACGCAGCGCGTCCGAACCTTCGTTCGGGGGATAGCCCTGAAACCCAGAGGCGTTTTCCATGATGACATCTGTCACCCAGGCCGGAAAATCATGGGTGGGTGCCCCAATGGTCATATGAACGACATCACCGCCCGGCTGGTGATGATCCAACAGGGCGCGCAGACGCGGGAATGCATAAGCCGGTAGGTTCGAAAACCGCTCGGGGAAATCCATAATACTGCCTCAATATCGGGGTCATTTACGCCCCGTTTTTTTGTCAGATTACAGCCCGGGCACCTCTTCGTCCAGACAAAGAGGTTCCGAATCAGGGGATTGTGGCATTCAGGCCAGCACCGATTCCGCTGCTGAACCCAGCCGCAAAAGGGCCTCTTCCGAGCCGGGATAGCCCAGCATCATCAACCCGCAACTGGGGGTTCCGGTAGGCAGGCTCAACGACGCAAGACCCATCAAATTGCCAATCCGCGTGTTGCGTAAGGCCAGCAGATTTTCGGTTACGTAGTAGTCATGGTCGCTCATCAACCGCTCCAGATTGGGCGGCAGAATCGGGGCCGTAGGGGCCAGAACCGCGTCAAACCCGGCGGTTGCTGCGTCCCATGCGGTGCGGCAAGCCTTGAGCTTGGACCAGGCGGCCACATAGTCGGGGCCAGAGAACCCCATGCCAATACGGAACCGTTCAAGAATCTCAGGATACATCGCTTCGGGGTTTGCTTCGATCACGTCGCGCCACAGCCCATAGGCCTCGGTCGTGTAAACGATGCTGGTCAGGGTCATGGCCTCGTTCAGCGCAGGCACCTCCAAAGGCACGACTTCGGCCCCGGCATCTGCGAGTTTTGCAAGCGCTTCTTCGTATGCCTTACGCGGCGTATCGCGCAGATCGTCCTTCGCAATGTTCTGCAAATCGGCAAACCGGCGACCTTTGAGCGAAGCACCGCGCAGATCGGCTGGCGATCCGCCTTCGAGCAGAGCCAACATATGCGCGGCGTCCTCGACCGACCGCGCCAGCGGCCCAACCGTATCAAACCGCAGGCAGAGCGGTACGACACCTTCCAGACTAAGCCGCCCGGAGGTGGTTTTCAGACCGACCAGATCATTCCACGCCGCAGGGATCCGAACCGACCCGCCGGTGTCCGAACCAATGCCACAAGCGGCCAAACCCCAAGCGACCGACGCGGCTGCACCGGAAGACGACCCGCCCGGCACTGCGGCTTCGTCGTGAATGCAGGGCGGTGTTGCAGTGATCGGGTTGAGGCCAAGGCCAGAGAAAGCCAGCTCACTCATATGCGTTTTGCCCAAACAGACGGCACCCATCTGAGTCGCGTTGCGCAACACCAGCGCATCCGCATCCGGCACACGATCCTTCAACAGAGCCGAACCGGCCTCGGTCACGGTGCCTGCTGAATCGAACAGGTCTTTCCAGCTGATCGGGACCCCGTCCAGCATAGACCGGCGCAGGCCCAGCTTGGCACGCTTTTGCGCTGCTTCAGCCTCGGACCGTGCGCGGTCATGGGTGACGCGGGCATAGATGCGGTCCCGATGCGGATGCGTGTCGATAGCAGACAGGTAGGTTTCCGTCAGATCTACGGGGTCAATCTGGCCCATTCCAATGCCACGGCCCAAATCACACGCGGTCATGGTCAACCATTCCTGCATCTTGCCCCTCCTGATTTTCGGCTTTGGGTGACGGTAGCGACAGGACTGCACATGGACAATCCCGAAAGGGCGCGCATATTGCAGGGCATGACACAGGCATCTGACATTCTGATCGTGGGCGGCGGGCTGAACGGACCCGCTTTGTCGCTGGCACTGGCACAAACAGGTCACTCAGTCACGGTGATCGATGCGTTGGCCGAAAAGGTTCGCAAGAACGCCGCGTTTGACGGACGCGCCTATGCGTTGGCTCTGGCATCGCAACGCCTGCTGGACGCGACAGGAGTGTGGGCGCACGTGGCTGAGCACGCCCAACCAATGCTGGAAATCAAAGTCACAGACGGTCACGCGGGCGCGGGCCCTTCACCCTTTTTCATGCATTTCGACCATGCCGAGATCGAAGAAGGCCCGATGGGGTATATGGTCGAAGACCGCCATCTGCGCCGCGCTTTTCTGGACGCTATGGCCAAGGAGCCGCGCATCACCCAGATAAGCGGCAAGACAGTTGTATCCCAACAGAGCGACGCCACCGGGGTGACTTTAACGTTGGACGACGGCACAACCGTGGGCGGCAGCCTGCTGGTTGGGTGCGACGGCCGCCGCAGCGGCACTGCGTCACGGGCGGGCATCAAACGCACCGGCTGGGATTACGGCCAGACCGCGCTGGTCTGCGCCATCGAACATGATCTGCCGCACAATGGCATTGCCCATCAGTTCTTCATGCCGCCGGGACCGCTTGCGATTCTGCCGCTGACCGGAAACCGCAGCTCTATCGTCTGGAGTGAGCGCACCGAGACTGCGGCACAGATCAACGCAATGTCTGAAGAAGATTATCTGCAAGTGCTACGCCCACGGTTCGGCGATTTTCTGGGTGAGATCCGTCTGGCAGGCGACCGTTTCACATACCCGCTGAACCTGACCATTGCCAATTCCTTTATCGGCGACCGCATGGCACTGGTCGGCGATGCCGCACACGGGATGCACCCCATTGCCGGTCAGGGCCTAAATGCCGGCCTGCGCGATGTCGGGGCTTTGGCTGAGGTTGTGACACTGGCTGGGCGACGCGGCGAGGATATCGGTTCGGTCATGGTACTCGAGCGCTATCAGGAATGGCGCCGCTTTGACACGGCCTCGCTTGCGATGGCGACAGATGTCTTCAACAAGCTGTTTTCCAACGACAACCCCCTGCTACGCCTGGGCCGGGATATTGGGATGGGCATTGTCGGTTCGTTGCCCGGGCTGCGCCGGGGCTTTGTGCGTGAGGCTGCGGGCCTGACTGGCGATCTTCCCAAACTGTTGCAAGGACGGCCGATTTAGTCGAGCTGTCGCGCCTCATCGATCAGCATCACCGGGATCCCGTTGCGGATGGGAAAGGCCAACCCGGCAGCTTTTGACACCAGCTCTTGTTTTTCAGCGTCATAGTGCAGCGTGGTGTGGGTCTGCGGGCAGATCAACGCTTCGAGCATGTGGCGGTCAAAAGCGTGGTCAGTTTCGGTCATTGCAGTTTTTCCTCATTCGATCCGCCGCGCATGGCGAATTCAATCAGCGTCACCAGGGTCTCGCGCCGGGTCCGCAGGCAGGGGGCTTCCAAAAGGGCCTGTTTTTCCTCGGGGTCGAAATCCAAAAGCATCGACAATGAATTCACCAGCAACTCATCCTCTGCGTCTTTCAATGAATCCCAGTCGGTGGACAGCTGCCGGGACAAAAAGAAGCGTTCCAACAGGGTCAGGAATTTTGTGCGATTGAAACCGTCGTCTTTCTCGGCCTTACCAAGATCGCGATCGAATCCATCCCATGAGACGGCACACCTGCGATAGGGTGTGAACGCGTCCAACTCTGACACAATGCGGAACCGGGATACACCGGTCAGCGTAATCAGATAGCGACCGTCTTCTGTTTCGGAAAACTGCGTCACCCGCCCGGCACATCCGATACGGTGCAGCTTTTTCTCGTCGCTGACCGACGGGTTCGGCTGAACCATTGCAATCAGCCTTTCCTTGGTTTTCAGCGCATCGTCCAGCATCTGTAGATAACGCGGCTCGAAGATATGCAGAGGCAACGGCGACCGGGGCAACAGCAGTGCCCCGGGCAAAGGAAAAACGGATACCGTATCCGGCAAGTCGGCGGGATGCATCATGTACCCAATTCTAGCTCTGATCAGAGATTAGGCAAATATCATCGAGCTGAGTTTGCGGCGTCCGTTCAGAACGATCGGATCATTGGGCTTAAGCGCATCAAAAATGGTAAATAGCTGCGCCTTGGCTGCGCCGTCATTCCACTCACGGTCCCGGCGAAACAGCTCCAGCAGTTGCGCCACGGCTTCTTCCACTTCACCGTTTGCGTGCAGAGCCTGGGCCAGATCAAACCGGGCTTGGTGGTTGTCAGGATCAGCCTCGACAGCGGCCGTCAGTTCAGCAACAGGGCCTGCATCTGCGGCCTGTTTGGCCAGCTCCAGCTGTGCGTGAGCAGCCTCCAGCTCGGCGGATGTTGAAATCTCGGCCGGAGCACCATTCAGGATCGCCTCGGCCTGTTCCAGATCTCCGGTGGCGATATGCGCACGCACCAAGCCGCCATAGGCTGCCGCGTGGTTGGGGTCTTCACCCAGAATGGCCGCAAAGGTCTGCGCCGCGTCCGCAGCCGCACCTTCGGTCAGCATTTCCTCGGCGGCTTGCACGGCATCATCCAACTGGCCGCCCGGGCTTTCACCGCCAGCCGCTTCAATCACGCGGTCGACAAACGCCTTGATCTCGGACCCCGGCAGTGCACCCTGAAATCCATCGACCGGTTGGCCCTTGAAGAAAGCGTAAACGGTTGGAATCGACTGGATCCGCATTTGCGAGGCGATCATCTGCGCCTCATCCACGTTGATCTTGACCATCTTCACCGCGCCTTTCGCGGCAGTCACAGCCTCTTCCAGCATTGGGCCCAGCGTCTTGCACGGACCACACCAAGGCGCCCAGAAATCAACGATAACGGGGGTTTCCTGCGAAGCTTCGACCACGTCGGCCATGAAAGTGGCCTCACTCCCGTCTTTGATCAGATCGGTGGCTGGGGCGTCTGCGCCGTTCAGAAGGTCCATGGCAATCACTCTCTCGTTCGAACTTGCGCCCTATATGCAATCGCTTGCGGCAGAAACCAAGGGCAGAGTTACATCTCAGACGTCAAAGGTCGCAAAGACCGGAGCATGATCGCTGGGCTTTTCCCATCCGCGTGCATCCCGCAGGATACGGCTGGAATGGCCTGCGTTGGAAATATCCGGCGTGGCCCAGACATGATCCAGCCGTCGCCCTTTATCCGCCGCATCCCAATCACGCGCGCGGTACGACCACCAGCTGTACAGCTGACCCTCGGGAATATCTTGCCGCGTAACATCGACCCAACCGCCTGCGTCCTGTGTTTCGGCCAAATGTTCAACTTCGATCGGTGTGTGCGAGACGACTTTGAGCAGCTGTTTATGCGACCAAACATCATCTTCGCGCGGGGCAATGTTCAGATCGCCAACCAGAATGGATTTCTGGGGCTTTTCCGCATGGAACCAATCGCGCATGTCGGTGAGGTAATCGAGTTTCTGGCCGAATTTCTCATTCACGTCGCGATCCGGTACATCCCCGCCTGCCGGGACATAAAAGTTGTGGATCGTCACGCCGTTTTCCAACCGTCCGGCGATGTGGCGCGCATGGCCCAAACCGGCGAAATCCTTGTCGCCCACCTCTTCCATCGGCAAGCGCGACAGAATTGCGACGCCGTTATACCCCTTCTGCCCGCGCGCAACCATGTGGGTATAACCCAGCTCGGCAAACCCTTCAGTCGGGATCTTTTCGACCGGAGACTTACATTCCTGAAGGCACAACACGTCCGGCGCTTCTTCCTGCAGCAATTTCAGCACAATAGGCTCGCGCAGGCGGACCGAGTTGATGTTCCAGGTGGCAAGGGTGAAGGGCATGGGGGATTCCTCTGTCGCGGTTTGGCGGAGGTTAGCGTGGTGTGGGACGGGGTGCCATGGGAAAAGGCCCCAAAAGCCAGGTCAATGAATGACCGCTATGCGGACATTCCGGACACTTGATTATCCAATCTCAGCTTGGCTCCAATCTAAACTTTGGAGGCCCATTCGGACACGACGGCCCACCCCAACGCATTGGTCCCGCAACAGCTAACTGCCGAGATTTGCCCCGCCGCAGATGTCGTGCACGATTGAGATACGGGTGAAGCGCAACACGAGCATCCGGCAAGCATGCCCTTCTGGGCGATGCCCGATACATCAGCAAGCGTGTATAACGGCTTTTTTGGTGGATTTATCGTATCCCTTGGTGGAGATAACGATGCGCGGTCGAGATCGAAGTCGTCTGACACAGGAAAAATGTCACCCTCAAGTACCGTTCCCCAGATACCGATGTCTTTTATCTTGTCCGCCTCTGCCTCGAATGGGTCTTCTTCAAGGATGGTGAAGTTCGCCAACTTGCCGGGAGCGATAGAGCCAACCTCATCCTCCAATCGAAGGGATTGGGCCGCATCAATGGTCACAGCCCGCAGCGCATCTTCGACAGATAAGCGGTGTTCGGGACCAGCCACGCGGCCAGATACTGTCGTCCGGTTAACACCAGCCCACACGAGAAACAGCGGTTCACCCGGAGCCATTGGTACGTCTGAGTGGAAAGAAATCGGGGTTCCGTTGGCCTTGATTGGGCCAAGGGGCACAATGTCATCTGCACGGTCCGGACCAAGTCCAAGCTCGCTGTATCGATCTGACAGCGCGGTTACGTAGTATGGATTGCCGCTGACGATGCAGCCCAGTTCAGCGATCCGCTTTGCTTGATCTTCTCTCGCATAACCGAAGTGGACCAGTGTCGTGCGGTGATCGGCTCGCGGCATCCGGCGCATGTTTCGCTCAACAGCGTCCAAGATCAAGTCCACGGCAAGGTCGCCAGTTTGATGAACATGCAACTGGTAGCCTGCTTCCCAGTAGGCATCGAAAACAGGATTGAACTCATCCGGTTGCATGATCCACTCGCCGTGGAAATCGCCGCCTACGTAGGGCTCCGACACCTGCATGGCCAAACTGTAAACAGCGCCATCGGCGAAGAGTTTCACCTGCTTCGGCATGAAAGCCGTCTTGCCTTCACCCCAATCGAGCAGCTTTTCCGTCTCCTCGATCATCGTGCCGTTTTGGAGGTGTAAGGCAGCCAGAGATTTCCCGTCCGGTATGAAATAGGTCCTGAGCGGTGCGTCAGGCCCGGAAAAGACGGCATTGGTTGCTTCTTGAAGAGGGCGCGACAGCACGCCTCCCGGTTCCGCAGCAACAGTGACACCGGCTCGGTGCATATACTCGCGCGCCAGCCTGAGACCGGCGCCCAGACGCTCTGGTGTTGAAAGCACCGGTGCAACTGCGGGAAGAACGGCGAACATGCCTGCCTCAAAGAAATACCCGTCTTCAAAGCTCGATTGCTCAAGCGCGAGCCCCGCAAAGCCATTAACAAAGTCTTCGGTGATGCCCAGCAACTGCAATGCGGGAGTGTTTAGGATCAACTCGTGCGCAGATCGGTGGACTATAATGATTGGGCGCGTGCTGCTGATCTCGTCGAGTTGTGCACGCCTGATCTCTCCATGAAAAAAGTGGTGATACCCCCATGTCAGCAACAAGGCGTCGGGATCATCCATTGCCGCTTCGGCGGCTTGCAAACGAGACTTATAATCCGCCTCATCCTCGGCGGCCTTCGAAAAGCCAGTCGGAATGTTCCAATCCTCGATCGATATGATCTCGGACGTCAGTGTCAATCCGGCGAGGAAAGGATGCACGTGCTGGTCTATTAAACCGGCGACAATGACTTTCTCGGAGAACTGATCGTCCAGCCGAAACGGCTGCGAACCAATCCGGTCAACGAGTGCGTCGCGCGAACCGGCGGCTAGGATACGGTCTCCGACCACAGCAACAGCGTTTATTGCCGGGTCGTTGTCCTCCATGGTGATGACGCGCTGCGCTGTGTAAACAGTGATTTCCGGCAGTGTCTGAAGCTGGCTTCCAAAATCCTGCAATGACGAGGCCGCTTGAGAAAACGTGGCATGAGAAATCGCGATCATCGACGCGCTGCCAAGGATGGTCATTGCAGTGCGGCGGGTAACATTCAATTTGGTCATAGTTTTTCAGTGCTCAATTAGGCGAAATTTTCCTGAGCCTAACATCGAGATGATCTCAGGTGGAAAGGAAATTTGGTGCTGGCTTTGAACTGAGCGCCAAGTTTCTAAATCAAAATGATGCTCTGATTTAGCGACTGACCCCGACCGCTTTGGGCTCAAAGCGGCCATCTTGCCAACTCCCCACAAAAAAAAGCCGGGCCATTCGGCCCGGCAGTCCAACAGGGAGGTGCATGTCATAACCCGGACATGCGCGGGTTGGGAGTAACCTAATTATGAGTTCAGGGTATCACTTTGATCCACATCAATCCACAACGAGTTAAGACACCAGCCGATATCCACCCGATTCTGTGACCAAAAGGCGCGCATTGGACGGATCGGGCTCGATTTTCTGACGCAGACGGTAGATGTGGGTTTCCAGCGTATGCGTGGTGACACCAGCGTTATAACCCCAGACCTCGTGCAGCAGAACATCCCGCGCCACGACACCGTCGGTCGAGCGGTACAGGAACTTGAGAATGTTCGTTTCCTTCTCGGTCAGGCGAATTTTACGGTCATCTTCGGTGATCAACATCTTCATCGCCGGTTTGAACGTATAGGGGCCAAGTACAAAGACGGCATCTTCTGATTGTTCGTGCTGGCGCAGCTGGGCGCGGATGCGGGCCAGAAGAACCGGGAATTTGAAAGGTTTGGAGACATAGTCGTTCGCACCTGCATCCAGCCCAAGGATGGTATCGGCGTCGCTGTCATGACCGGTCAGCATCAGGATGGGGCTTTTGACGCCTTGTTTGCGCATCAGGCGGCACAGCTCGCGCCCGTCGGTGTCAGGCAGGCCGACATCCAGAATGACCAGGTCATAGATCGCCTCACGCGCACGTTCCATCGCCGAGGTCCCGTCAGAGGCTTCGAACACATCGAAATCCTCGGTCATCACAAGTTGCTCGCTGAGCGCCTCGCGCAGATCCTCGTCATCGTCCACCAACAGGATTTTCTTGAGCTGAGCCATTTCCCGGTCCTCCAAACGCTTTTCCATCACTTGCGTGTGGAATATGAAATCAACAAGCTTTACTGCAATCGTTTCACGTCTTCGTGTCAGAGTTTGCAGAAATGTTTCACATTTCCTTTCGTAAGAGATAGGAAAAGGGCTGAACGTTGTAGGGTAACCTAGATGAGCCTCACCCCCGATATTTCTGAATTGCTGGCCCGCGCACGGGCTGATCTGCGTATGGGTGTTCCTGTGGCCCTTACCGATGACAGCGGCTACAGCGTGCTTGCTGTTTCTGCGGAAACGCTCAGCCCGCAGCGTCTGGCCGATCTGAAGGCATTGGGAACGCCGGTTGTGGCCATTACCGGACGGCGGGCCGAGACGCTTAAGGCCCGGGCCTATGACGGAGATCTGGCGCGGGTTTTGGTTCCCGCAGACGCGGATATTACCTGGGTTCAGGCCGTGGCCGATCCTTCGGACGATCTGAACGCGCCGATGAAAGGCCCGTTGATGACCGAGCGGCAGGGCAATGCCAATCTGCACCGTATCGCAATCGCGCTGGCAAAATCCGCGCGAATCCTGCCGGCCGCTGTGGTTGTTTCCATCGGAGACGGGCGTTCTTTTGCCACCACACATGGCCTGACATGCATCGATCACACGCGCGCCGCACCACATCTGGCTGATCGCAGCGCATTGCACGAAGTGGTTGCCGCCCGCCTGCCAATGGAAGTGTCCGAGGCCGGTCGCTTGCACATCTTCCGCCCCGAAGACGGTGGTGAAGAACACTATGCCGTCGAAATCGGCCGCCCGGATCGGGACAAACCGGTGTTGGCCCGTTTGCACTCGGCCTGTTTTACCGGCGACCTGATGGGCAGTTTGAAATGTGACTGCGGTCCGCAGTTACGCGGAGCATTGGCGCAGATGGGATCAGAAGGCGCTGGTGTCTTGCTGTATCTCAATCAGGAAGGTCGCGGCATTGGGCTGGCCAACAAGATGCGGGCCTATTTCCTTCAGGATCAAGGCTTTGACACTGTCGAAGCAAACCACAGGCTTGGCTTTGAGGACGACGAGCGCGATTTTCGGCTTGGTTCGGACATTCTGAAGTCACTGGGGTTCAGTTCAGTTCGTCTTTTGACAAACAACCCTGCCAAGATCGCGATGATGGAGCGGACAGGGATCGCCGTCACAGAACGCGTGCCTTTGAAAGTGGGTGAAACGGCTCATAACCGGGGGTATCTGGCGACAAAGGCCGCAAAGTCGGGGCATTTGCTTTGACGCCCAGCGATCTTGTGCTGACCCCGCGTGGTGTTCGGTTTCTGGGCAGGGTTTTCCCTTGCACCATTGGAAAAGGCGGAGTGAGCGGGTCCAAGCGAGAAGGCGACGGCGCCACACCCACCGGGCATCATCGGATTGTCGGAATGCTTTACCGCGCGGACAGGATTGCGCGCCCAACTTACTGGGCGCGTCCGATCGGCCCTCGGGACCTGTGGTCGGATGACGTATCTGACAGCAACTACAATCACATGGTACCTGCCCCATACGCCTGTAGTCACGAGAAACTGCGCCGTGCCGATCCGCTTTACGATCTGGTTCTTGTGACTGACTGGAACTGGCCCAATGCCGTTCCTGGTAAAGGATCAGCTATCTTCATACATCAGTGGCGTCGGCCCGGGTATCCGACCGAAGGTTGCGTCGCCTTTCGCCGGGACCACTTGCATTGGATCGCCAAGCGCGTTGCCCCCGGTACCCGCCTGATTATTCCTGAGGTTTGACCCGTTCGCCGAAAATGGCCGAGCCTACACGCACATGGGTTGCACCCAAAGCGATGGCTTGCTCGAAATCGCCACTCATCCCCATTGACAGCCCTTCCAAACCATTGCGTGCAGCGATCTTGGCCAGAAGCGCAAAATGCAATGAGGGTTCTTCGTCGACAGGGGGAATGCACATCAATCCACGCACAGGAAGATCAAGCGCCTTGCAATCGGCAATGAAGTTGTCCGCGTCGGCAGGAAGAATACCGGCCTTTTGTTCCTCTTCACCTGTATTAACCTGAATGAACAGGTCCGGGCAGGATCCCATCTCTTGCGCCAGGCGCGCCAGTGTTTTGGCCAGTTTTGGTCGATCCACCGAATGAATCGCATCGCATAGTTCCATCGCCTGCCGGGCCTTGTTGGTTTGCAACGGGCCGATAAGGTGCAGATCAATTCCTTCGAACTGCTCTTTGAAGGCGGGCCATTTGCCTGCAGCCTCTTGCACCCGATTCTCTCCGAAACACCTGTGCCCCTGCTCCAGAACCGCCTGCAC
>NZ_JBXWSB010000017.1:0-59872 GCF_059613205.1 Ruegeria sp. BHSB064 | reverse complement strand
ACCCCGTTTTATGGCGAGGCCGGTGGTCAGATTGGCGATACGGGCGAGTTGCGTCGTGTCGATGACCGTGATGACCTCAGCCGGGTGGAGGACACCAGGAAGTTTGCCGATGGCAAAGTCTATGCACATAAGGTGACAGTGGAGAACGGCAGCTTGTCCAAAGGCGACGCGGTTGAACTTGAGGTGGATCACGCCCGCCGTTCCGCTATTCGCGCCAACCATTCGGCCACCCACCTGCTGCACGAAGCGTTGCGGGAAGCGCTGGGGGATCATGTGGCGCAGCGTGGCTCGCTGAATGCTGCGGATCGTCTGCGGTTTGATTTCAGCCATTCCAAAGCGTTGAGCCTTGAGGAAATCCAAAAAGTCGAGCGCGAGGTGAATAGCTTTATCCGTCAGAACTCGACCGTCGAAACCCGGATCATGACGCCTGACGATGCGCGTGAGCTTGGAGCCCAAGCCTTGTTTGGCGAGAAATACGGCGACGAAGTACGTGTTGTCTCGATGGGCAAGGCCCCAACCGGCAAGGGGCAGGATGGCGAAACCTGGTCGATCGAACTGTGTGGGGGTACGCATGTGCGCCAGACGGGGGATATCGGCACGTTTGTGGTGCTGGGTGACAGCGCCAGCAGTGCCGGTGTACGCCGGATCGAAGCGCTGACCGGGGATGAGGCGAACCGTTACCTTTCGGCTCAGGATCACCGGCTTGCGCAGGTGGCGCTGGAATTGAAGGCGCAACCGGATGACGTGGTCGCTCGGGTGAAAAGTTTGTTGGACGAACGCAAATCCTTGCAAAACGAGGTCGCTCAGCTGCGTCGCGATTTGGCAATGGCAGGCGGCGCCGGGCAGGGTGGTGGAACTGAAGCGCGGGATGTCAACGGCGTTAAGTTCCTGGCACAAGCCCTGAGCGGTGTGTCGGGTAAAGACCTTCCAGCGCTGATCGACGAACATAAAGCCCGCCTTGGAACAGGCGCTGTTCTGCTCATCGCTGACACAGGTGGAAAGGCTGCGGTCGCAGCCGGTGTGACCGACGACCTGACTGGGACCGTTTCGGCGGTGGATCTGGTCAAAGCGGCGGTGATCGAGCTGGGCGGCAAAGGCGGCGGCGGCCGACCTGATATGGCCCAAGGCGGCGGCAAAGACGCGTCGAACGCAGATGCCGCGATAAAAGCCGCAGAACAGGTATTGGGAGGATAAGATGGCTGCACTCTGGATTGCACATGTCACGGTCACGGATGCTGAGGCCTATGGGAAATACGCTGAGCTGGCCGGACCAGCCATTGCCAAGCACGGCGGTGAGTTCATCGCTCGGGCTGCGCGGTATGTTCAGTTGGAAGGCAAAGAGCGGCCGCGCAACGTAGTCGCCCGGTTCCCAACGTTAGAATCAGCAGTCGAATGCTATAATTCCGATGAATATCAGCAGGCGTTGAATCACGCCCGCAATGCCAGCGAAAGAGAGTTGGTCGTGGTCGAAATCACCGAATAGGTGAAGACCAAAAGGCCGCTTGGCTGATTTCAGCGATTTTCAGCTTACACATGACGCGCGCATCTGAAAAACAGCCTGCATTTGCGGGCTGTCTTCATTTCTATTAAATTTCCGACTCTTACGGTTGTTTCTTTATGTTCACCCACTGACGGTTTCGCAAAATTGTGGCGGTCCTTTCTCAATTCCTGCTCGAAATTGTCAAAATCGGGAACGAATTTTCGCCCTTTTTCATTTGCACGTTCTCAGTGATTGCGACTGAGGGCCGTTCAAGGATACCTTCCAGAAGTGGAATATGGTCCTTTGGTATCGGCAGTCGTTCAAACGATACTGTATCGGGGAATGGGCATGACGTCATTGATCAAAACGACCAACAACCAGTTTGCCAAGGCGTTGTCCTCCGCTGCTTGTGTTGTTGGTCTAAGCGCTATGTTCCTGGCATCGCCTTTCGCGGCAACAGAATCCCAGGCCTCTGAAGGTCGCTTTATTCCCGCCGTCGCGTCCTCACCTCCACCTACCGGAGCACGAAACCTTTGCAGTCAGTATCGGTGGGCATGCACGGCGAAACGATCTGCGGCACTGTCCAGTCAGTCTGAAATGCAAATTGTGCAGCAAGTGAATCGGCGGGTGAATGCCTCGACCCGAGAAGTCACAGATCAGTCACAGTACAAAACAAGAGAGTTTTGGGCATTGCCAACGAACAGAGGCGGTGATTGCGAAGACTTTGCGTTGCTCAAGAAACGGGATCTGATCCAAGCAGGCGTTGATCCAAATCGTTTGCTGATCGCTACAGTTCTTGACGCACAGCGTAATTCTCATGCTGTACTAGTCTATAGATCACATCAAGGCGACTTGGTGTTGGACAACCAAACCAACAGAATCAAGCCTTGGTCAAAGACAAAATACCTTTTCCTCAGAATGCAGGATCCGAGCCAACCGCAAAGGTGGGTCGGCGTCTACGGTAAAAGCTAAGGCTAAACTCTCAATTAGCGGTTCAAGAGACAAGCGATGCGGAAACCATAGAGCTGTTCTGCATCAAAGCGGTTTTGATTGATCGAAGCTTATTAAGGAACAGTTTCATGTTCAAAAGGTCGCCGAGTATTTCGGCGACCTTCCTGGTTTCAGTACAGTCGTTTAACGGAGGCCGATTCCGTCACCCGGGTAATCATAGTCAGGATCATGGGGCTCGGGATCGTCTTGCGGATCCGGGTCGCCCTGCGGGTCCGGGTCACCTTGTGGATCGGGATCGCCCTGCGGGTCTGGGTCACCTTGTGGATCAGGGTCCCCCTGAGGTCCGGGATCGCCTTGTGGACCGTCATTGTCCGGCGTGTTGCCGAAGCCACCTCCACCGCCGCCACCGCCGCCTGTGTTGTTATCGTCATTTTCATTTGCCGGACCATCGCCCGCGCGCGTGTCCGTCGACCCGACTGACGCTGTGGGAAGGTCAGTTAGCAAATCAGCAAGCGGAGAACATTCAGCGCCCAACCGTGCTACGATCTCATCAAAATCTGCGCGGCGCTGAATATACCGCAACATGCCAGTGGTAACGGTATCGCAGTCGCACAAGACCGAAGGCGAGCCTGCAGACTGACGGGCTGTTTTTACGGTACACGCTTCGCCTGCAAACGTATCGCTGGCAGGCAAAACAAAAAATGCCGATACGGCAAAAAAGACTGGTAACTTAAGGGAACGAAAAACCATCATTAACTCCTCGGAACTCGGTACCTTTCACGTGCATCGCTATGCACCATTTTAACTGTTATGTGAGTGAACGACGTCACACTTCGGGCACATTTACACCTTTAGATCGACGTAATCGCAAGATGTGCCAGAGGCGAGTGAGTTAAAATTAATGCAAACTAAAGTAGAAAAGCCTATCTTTTCAAGAAAAAGCCGGGCGTTTTGCCCGACCTTTCAAAAATCGTTTTTTGATCCATTGGAAGCAAAAATGCCACAGTTCTGCCATTGTTTCCTGTTGGGTCAGTCACAAGCACAGGTTGTTCAGGCCGATTTGGCCATCCGCTTGCGTTCGTGCGGGTCAAGGTAACGTTTGCGCAGTCGGATTGCGTTGGGCGTCACTTCGACCAGTTCGTCGTCGTCTATGTAAGCAATGGCTTCTTCCAGCGAAAACTGAACGTGCGGCGTAAGACGTACCGCATCGTCTGAACCACTGGCACGCACGTTGGTCAGCTTTTTGCCCTTCAGCGGATTGACCTCCAGATCATTGTCGCGCGAATGCTCTCCGATCACCATGCCCTGATAGACATCGGTCTGCGGACCAACAAACATGCGCCCGCGTTCCTCTAGGTTCCACAGCGCATAAGCTACGGCCTGTCCGTTCTCCATCGAGATCAGAACGCCCGCGCGACGGCCGGGGATCTGGCCTTTGTGAGGCGCCCAGTCGTGGAACACCCGGTTCAGAACGCCAGTGCCGCGTGTATCGGTCAAAAACTCACCATGATAGCCGATCAGACCGCGCGATGGGACGTGGGCGATGATCCGGGTCTTTCCCGCACCAGCCGGTCGCATCTCGACAAGTTCGCCTTTGCGGGCACCGGTAATTTTCTCGATTACTGAGCCAGAATATTCGTCATCCACGTCGATGGTGACTTCTTCCACGGGCTCCAACCGTTGACCGTTTTCCTCGCGAAACAGAACCTGTGGTCGGGAGATGCTGAGTTCGAAACCCTCGCGGCGCATGTTCTCGATCAGAACACCCATCTGCAATTCGCCACGACCAGCAACTTCGAAGGCTTCGCCGCCAGGAGTGTCGGTGATACGGATCGCAACGTTCGACTCGGCTTCTTTCATCAGGCGATCACGGATGACGCGGGATTGAACCTTTTTGCCGTCGCGACCCGCCAGAGGTGAATCGTTGATGCCGAAAGTTACGGTGATGGTTGGCGGATCGATGGGCTGCGCGGGCAGGGCCTCTTCAACCTGTGGGGAAACCAGCGAATCCGCCACAGTGGCCTTGCTCATACCGGCAATGGTCACGATGTCCCCGGCTTCGGCGACATCGATGGGTTGTTGCGCCAGGCCACGGAAAGCCAGGATTTTTGACGCCCGGAAGTTTTCGATCAGTGTGCCATCACGGCTGAGCGCTTTCAGGCTATCGCCCGCTTTCAGGGTGCCGCTTTCCACGCGACCCGTCAGAATTCGACCGATAAATGGATCGCTGCCGAGCGTGGTGGCCAACATGCGGAACGGCTCATCCTTGTGTTCGATTTGCTTGGGGGCAGGGACGTGATCAACGATAAGATCGAACAGGGCGCTCAGATCCTTGCGGGGGCCGTCTAGTTCCATATCTGCCCAGCCGGAACGGCCTGACGCGTACATGGCTGGGAAATCAAGCTGATCATCATCCGCCCCAAGGTTGGCGAACAGATCAAAACATTCGTCCAGCGCGCGATCCGGTTCGGCATCCGGTTTGTCGACCTTGTTCAGAACCACGATCGGGCGCAAGCCAAGGGCCAGCGCTTTGGAGGTCACAAATTTGGTCTGCGGCATCGGACCTTCGGCGGCGTCAACCAGCAGGACAACGCCGTCAACCATGCTGAGGATCCGCTCAACCTCGCCACCGAAATCAGCGTGGCCTGGGGTGTCGACGATGTTGATGCGGGTATCTTTCCACTCGACCGAAGTGGCTTTGGCCAGAATGGTAATGCCGCGTTCACGTTCCAGATCATTGCTGTCCATGGCACGTTCCGCCACAGCCTGATTTTCCCGGAACGCACCGGATTGTTTAAGCAGCTCATCCACCAGAGTCGTTTTACCGTGGTCCACGTGAGCGATGATTGCGATATTGCGCAGGTCCATGAGAGGTCAGCCTTTGAACGGGAAGTTGCCGCGCGCATAACGCGGCGCGGCAAAATATACCAGCCCTAACCGTGGATCAGTGGCCGGCTGTCTTCGAAAACAGGTGAATGATCAAAATTCCAGCCAGAATCATTGTCAGGCCAAGCACCGCAGGCCAATCCAGCTTCTGACCAAACACCAGGAACCCGATGATTGCGATCAGAAAGATTCCCAGCCCGGACCAGATTGCGTAAACGATGCCAACAGGCATGGTTCTGAGGGTCAGCGCCAGAAGATAGAACGCGACCCCGTACCCCAAAACAACAAGGACGGACGGCCAAAACCGGGTGAATTGCTGGCTGGCCTGCAGAGCGGTTGTGCCGATGGTTTCCGCCATCACGGCGAGTAACAGAAACAGATAGGCTTGAGGCATCAGGGTCTCTCGAAGTTATGAGTTTTCTGCGCCTTGAACACAGAACGCACAGAACAGGCAAGCCCGGTCTCAAAATAAAACTTCCGTGGGGTCAGGTATACCTTACTATTCCCGGCTTAGAACAAGTGTAAGATATGCTTCATATTTTATGATTTGTTAATGAGTTTTTTCCGATGACGACATTCGCAAAGTCAGTCATTTTTGTTTCTGGTCTGATAGTGGCACTTGGGTGGCTTGCCGACGGGGGGTCCGTCGAAAATGAGGCAGCCATTGTGGTTCAACAGTTTGATGTTAGTCGTGTGTTCTAAAGCCACTCGGAACTTGAAAGGGAAAAAGGAGCCTTTGGGCTCCTTTTTTCTGTTATGCGTCCAGTGGTGCAGCTTCTTGGCTTTGAAAAAAACCGACGAGCTTGGGGTACAGCCAACTCCAAAGATCTGGCGCTCCGTTTCTGATCGCCGGTCCCACACGCGCTTCGAGTTGAGCAAAAGACACGTTGTATTCGCGCCAGGAGCCGCCACCGTTTTCGAGGTTGGCAATTGGTGTCTGAAAGCGGTCGACTGATTTTGCAAATCGAGCGTCGACACTCTCGCAGGCCTCGAATTCCTGCCACAAGTCCGTGAAAAATTTCTGCTGCGCGTCTGGCAAAAGGCCGAACAAACGCTGAGCCGCCGCTTGTTCCTTTGCTTCCTGCTCGGCATAGTTGACCTGACCGTGA
The DNA here is from genome assembly GCF_059613205.1 of Ruegeria sp. BHSB064. Taxonomy (NCBI): domain Bacteria; kingdom Pseudomonadati; phylum Pseudomonadota; class Alphaproteobacteria; order Rhodobacterales; family Roseobacteraceae; genus Ruegeria; species Ruegeria sp. BHSB064. Next base: position 53,446 of record NZ_JBXWSB010000017.1, on the reverse strand, counting down.
ATAGGGTGATCTCCGGCGTCGATTTCGACGATATCGTGCAGAAGAAGCATCTGAAGAACACGATCCACATGAATCTCGGAATGTGCGTGTTCTGACAAAACCCAGGCGTAAAGCATGATATGCCATGAATGCTCTGCCGAGTTCTCTAACCGATCCGCAGCCATAAGGCGCGACGCGCGTATCACCGATTTCAACTGATCTGCTTCGGTCAGAAAGTCGAGCCGCCTTGTAAAGGCATTGTCCTGAGGTTCCGACCCGGTCAGGAGGTCATTTGCGTGGCGGTAGGCCAGTGGAAAGACCTGTGAAAGATAGGCCGCGCGTCCACCGTCCAGATTGGCGCGGGCAATATCCACATGGTCTGGTTTGGGATCAGACGCGCACAGCACCTGAAACAGCGGTTGGCATCGATCCAGAACTTTCGCAAACCGCGCATCTGGTGTCTGGTCAGCCTCGAACTCTTGCCACAAGGACAAAAAGACTTGCGCCTGATCTTCAGGTAACAGCCCAAACAGCTCTGACGCTGCAGTTTGTTCTGCATCCGCCAACTTATCCCAGTCGGTTTCCAAATGGATTGGGTGGTCGCCCACGACGATTTCAACCAAATCATGCAACAGCAACATTCGGATAACCCGATCAATCGACACATCTGGCCCGGCCAATGGGGCCATCACCATGGCCCACAATGCCAGATGCCAGCTGTGTTCGGCAGAGTTTTCGGGGCGGGACTGGTCGAGCAAAACGTTTGCACGCTCGACCGTTTTCAGCATGTCGGCCCGTTTCAGAAACTCAATCTGGGCCGACAAACGATCACTCATTGCTTTTCAATCGCTTTTTGTTTGGAGCGGTGTGCCGCCAGACGTCTGATGACAAACTGTCTGGCCTTGCGTTCGGCCAGGCGTACGCGGATTTCGGTCAGAAATGCCTCTTCCAAAGACTGCGACGCGGCACCCAGTACCTCACCGACTTCGACAAAGAAACGGTCTTCCCCGGTTTCGTCCATAACCTTCATCGTATCTTCGGCCAGTTTGGCCGCAAGAGTTGTGATGGTGTCGGACATCAGCGGGTGTTCTCGGTCAGGCGGCGTTTCACATAGTCGCTGACGTCTGTGATCAGCGTGTCCATGTGTCGATCCTGGAAGAAGTGATCTGCACCTTCAACCTCGTTGTGAGTGATCGTGATGCCCTTTTGCTCGTGCAGTTTGTTCACCAGCGACGTTGTATCTGCCGGAGGTGCCACGCGGTCAGCGGATCCGTTGATGATCAGGCCGGATGAGGGGCAGGGCGCCAGGAACGAAAAGTCGTACATGTTCGCGGGAGGCGACACACTGATGAACCCCGTGATTTCCGGGCGGCGCATCAGCAACTGCATTCCGATCCATGCCCCAAACGAAAACCCTGCGACCCAGCAGTGTTTCGAGTTGTTGTTCATCGACTGCAGATAATCCAGCGCAGAGGCAGCATCGCTTAGCTCACCTACGCCCTGATCATACTCTCCCTGACTGCGGCCCACACCGCGGAAGTTAAAGCGCAACACGGTGAAGCCCATGTTGTAAAAGGCATAGTGCAGGTTATAGACCACCTTGTTGTTCATGGTCCCGCCAAATTGAGGATGCGGGTGAAGCACGATTGCGATCGGTGCGTCTTTTTCCTTTTGCGGGTGGTAGCGGCCTTCCAGGCGGCCTTCGGGTCCGGGAAAAATCACCTCGGGCATGTGTGCTTTGGTCCTGTCTTTTTCGTGCGGGTGCCGGGATATACTTGACGATAATCGTCGGACACCTTAGAACGGTTCTAATTACATTTCACCGCGCATCAGCGCTGTCAGTCGGAGATACGCACTGGCAGCGTCGGCGTCAATGATTTCGCGCAATTCCTGCAAAGAGGGGGCAAAAGATGAAGCTGTCGACCAAAGGGCGATACGCGATGGTTGCCTTGGCGGATATTGCGTTGCAGCCAAGCGACCGGCTTGTGACCCTTGGAGAAATCTCAGAACGCCAGGATGTGTCGCTGCCTTATCTGGAGCAGCTTTTTGTGAAACTGCGCCGGGCCGAACTGGTTTCATCGGTACGCGGGCCGGGCGGCGGGTACCGGCTGGCGCGACCTGCGTCTGAAATCCGCGTGGTCGAGATTTTGGCCGCCGTGGATGAAACGGTTGATGCGTTGCAAAAAGGGGCCGGAGCCTCTGGCGCATCTTCGGGCAGCCGCGCGCAATCCCTGACCAACCGCCTTTGGGAAAGCCTGAGCGCCCATGTCTATGTGTTTTTGCATCAGACGCGCCTGTCTGACGTGATCAAGAACGACCTTGCCCCATGCCCCGCCGTGCCGAGCCTGTTCTCGGTGGTGGACGAGTAATCCGGTGAGGCGACACAGGCATATGAAATTTGTTGGCGAAAAGATGCATCCATGAATCGTGTTTATCTGGATCATAATGCGACGACGCCTCTGCGGCCCGAAGCACGAGATGCGATGATCGCTGCGATGGATGTCTGCGGAAATCCGTCCTCTGTTCACGCCGAAGGCCGCGCCGCAAAGGCGCTTGTCGAACGGGCGCGGGCACAGGTTGCTGCGGCTTTTGGTGCAGATGGGGCAGATATCGTTTTCACCTCGGGCTCGACGGAGGGCGCAGCATTAACTTTGGCTGGGCGTCACCTGCATGGTTCTGCGGTTGAACATGATGCCGTAAGGGCTTGGATCAAAGAAGACCTCTCCGTTTCTGAAACTGGCGAAGTGTTGGTCGCGTCACCCGAAGCCTCGACCCTTCAACTGGCAAATTCTGAGACCGGAGTCGTTCAGACATTACCGCCCGGATTGGCTGTGACAGACGCCACGCAGGCCTTTGGGAAGCTGCCGATTGCGTTCAACTGGATGTATGCCCAGATGGCTCTGGTGTCGGCGCATAAACTGGGCGGCCCCAAGGGTGTCGGCGCGGTTGTTATGAAGCGCGGAACTGACCTGCCAGCTCAGATCAAGGGCGGTGGTCAGGAAATGGGTCGCCGGTCTGGAACGGAAAATGTCATTGGAATCGCGGGTTTCGGCGCCGCAGCTGAAGCGGCAGCACGTGACCTGGCCAGTGGTGTTTGGGAGCAGGTTGAAGAATTTAGAAATATTCTAGAAAACGCTCTTGAGGCTGCTGTAAAATCACCTATTTTTGTCGGGAAAGGGCGGCAACGCCTGCCCAACACCCTGTGTTTTGCCGCCCCCGGCTGGAAAGGTGAAACCCAGGTCATGCAGATGGATCTGTCGGGTTTTGCGGTCAGTGCGGGCTCTGCCTGTTCCAGCGGCAAGGTTCGTGCCAGCGCGGTGCTCACCGCAATGGGATACGACGAGGTGACAGCCAGCAGCGCGATCCGCGTTTCGCTGGGCCCTCGGACAACGAAAGAAGATGTGCTGCGTTTCGCCGAAACGTGGCTTGAGAAAGAGAAAAAGCATCGCGCGCGGGCCGCGTGATTTGACGGAGGGTAAGTTATGGCCGCTTTGGACCAGACCCAGGTGAAAGAGGGTGTCGATCAGGAAACCGTGGATGCGGTACGCGAGGTCGGAACCTACAAATACGGCTGGGATACCGACATCGAGATGGAGTACGCGCCAAAAGGCGTGAACCCGGATATCGTCCGTCTGATCTCGGATAAGAATGATGAACCGGAATGGATGACCGAATGGCGCCTGGCCGCATTTGAACGCTGGACCAAGATGGAAGAGCCCAAATGGGCGATGGTCAACTACCCTGAGATCGACTTTCAGGATCAGTATTACTATGCGCGTCCGAAATCCATGGAAGAAAAGCCAAAGTCGCTGGATGAGGTCGATCCCAAGCTGCTGGCGACTTACGAAAAGCTGGGTATCCCGCTGAAAGAACAGATGATTCTGGCCGGTGTCGAAGGCGCTGAAGATGCGCCAGCCGAAGGCCGCAAGGTTGCTGTAGACGCGGTTTTTGACTCGGTATCAGTCGGTACAACCTTTCAGGCCGAACTGAAGAAGGCGGGCGTGATTTTCTGCTCGATCTCGGAAGCGATCAAAGAACATCCCGAACTGGTCAAGAAGTACCTTGGCACGGTCGTTCCTGTTTCGGACAACTTCTATGCGACACTGAACTCGGCCGTGTTCTCGGACGGGTCGTTTGTGTACATCCCGCCGGGTGTTCGTTGCCCTATGGAGCTGAGCACTTACTTCCGCATCAACGCCGAAAACACCGGTCAGTTCGAACGCACGCTAATTATCGCAGACAAGGGCTCGTACGTTTCTTATCTGGAAGGCTGCACCGCGCCTCAGCGTGATACGGCCCAGCTGCACGCGGCTGTGGTCGAGATCATCGTCGAAGAAGACGCCGAGGTGAAATACTCGACCGTTCAGAACTGGTTCCCCGGGGATGAGAACGGCAAGGGCGGCATCTATAACTTTGTAACCAAACGCGCCGATTGCCGGGGTGATCGGTCCAAAGTGATGTGGACGCAGGTGGAAACCGGCTCGGCCGTGACCTGGAAATACCCGTCGTGCATTCTGCGCGGTAACGAAAGCCAGGGTGAGTTCTATTCGATCGCGATTGCCAACAACTATCAGCAGGCCGACACCGGCACCAAGATGGTTCATCTGGGCAAGAACACCAAATCGCGCATCGTGTCCAAAGGCATCAGCGCGGGCAAGGCGCAGAACACCTATCGTGGTCTGGTCTCGATGCATCCGAAAGCCAAAGACAGCCGGAACTATACGCAGTGTGACAGCTTGCTGATCGGAGACAAATGCGGCGCACACACGGTTCCGTATATCGAGGTCAAGAACAACTCGTCCCGTGTTGAGCATGAGGCGACGACGTCGAAAGTGGATGACGATCAACTGTTCTATTGCCGTCAGCGCGGCATGGACGAAGAAGAGGCCGTCGCGCTGGTCGTCAACGGCTTTTGCAAGGACGTGCTTCAGGCGCTGCCGATGGAATTTGCCATGGAGGCGCAGCAGTTGGTGGCAATTTCGCTGGAAGGTTCGGTTGGTTGATGACGCGCGCGCCTCGCACCCGCATCCAGAAAGGTGATGTGGTGACCTGGATTGGGTACATCTTTCCGGTTCTGGGAGGGTTGCTGGGCGTTGCCTACGTCAATGTCAATCATATGGAGTTCATCAACCCGGTATGGGCGGTGGGCGGAGGGGCAATCCTGGGTTGGATTGCCGCGCGTCTGATCCGCAGAATTCTGGGCTAGGTAATAGACGGGGCCGCGGTGCCCCTTGCGATACGCAAAAGGACAAAACATGCTGGAAATCAAGAACCTGCACGTGCAGCTTGAAGAAGAAGACAAGCAAATTCTCAAAGGTGTGGACCTGACGGTTGAGGCCGGCAAGGTGCATGCGATCATGGGGCCCAATGGGTCGGGTAAATCGACGCTCAGCTATGTTCTGTCCGGTCGTGATGGATATGAAGTCACCGAGGGTTCGGCCACGCTGGACGGTGCAGACCTTTTGGAGATGGAGCCGGAAGAGCGTGCCGCAGCAGGTGTTTTCCTGGCATTCCAATATCCCGTTGAGATTCCCGGCGTTGGCAACATGACCTTCCTGCGGACCGCCGTGAATGCACAGCGCAAAGCGCGTGGAGAAGAAGAATTGTCGGCAGCCGACTTCCTGAAAGAGGTACGCGCCAAGGCGAAAACCCTGAAGATCGATGCTGACATGCTGAAGCGCCCGGTCAACGTAGGCTTCTCGGGTGGTGAGAAAAAACGCAACGAGATCCTGCAGATGGCCATGCTGGAACCCAAGATGTGCATCATGGACGAGACCGACTCGGGCCTTGACGTGGACGCGATGAAGCTGGTGGCCGAAGGTGTGAACGCGCTGCGCGACGAAGGCCGTGGGTTTCTGGTGATCACGCATTACCAGCGCTTGCTGGACCACATCAAACCGGACGTTGTGCATATCATGGCGGATGGCCGCATCGTCAAAACCGGTGGCCCGGATCTGGCGCTTGAGGTTGAAAACAACGGTTATGCCGACATTCTTGCCGAGGTGAACTGATGGCCTTGCCCGAAGTCAAACAATCCGCAACCGAGGCACGGCTGTCTGCGCTGACGATGCCAGACGCTGGCTGCACCCGTGCTGCCCGCGAAGACGCTCTGGCGCGTGTTCTGGAAATGGGTCTGCCAGGGCGCCGCGACGAATACTGGAAATACACTCAACCCGACACACTTGTCGCGCCCGACGCGATCCCCGCTGCAGTGTTTGCCGATGATGAGCCGCTGGTTTTCAGTGAATTTGATCGGCTCAACATCGTCTTCGTAGACGGTGTGTTCAGCGCCGAAGAGTCGGACGACCTGTCGATGGAAGGCGTAAGCATCGACCGTCTCGAAGACATTTGCTGCAAAGACATCCATTGGGCCAAAGACCTGTATGGCGTTTTGGAAGCCCGCGGTCAGTCTCCGGTTCAGCGTCCGTTGGCAGCACTGAACACAGCTTTTGCGTCGGATGGTGTTGCCATTCATGTGACAGGCAAACCGTCCAAGCCAATTAACCTGATCTACCGCCATGCGTCGCCAACGTCAGACGCGATCTTGCATCACGTGGTTCGTGTGGAAAGTGAGGCCGAGGCGACAATTCTTGAAACCGGTCCGGCAGCCTCGCGTTTTAACAAGTGCATGGAGATCGATATAGCTGACAACGGTACGCTGCATCACGTGCGCGCGCAGGGCAGGGACCATGAACGTCGCGCCGCGACCCATATGTTCACGCGTCTGGGGAAAGAGTCAGTGTATAAGTCCTTCACGCTGACGGTAAATGGCGTCCTGACCCGTAACGAGCAAGTCGTTGAACTGACCGGAGATGATGCAATTGCCCATGTGGCCGGTGCCTGTGTTGGAGACGGCGATTTCCATCACGACGACACGGTCTTCATCACCCATGACGCAGTGAACTGCGAAAGCCGTCAGGTGTTCAAAAAGGTTCTGCGAAACGGAGCAACCGGTGTGTTTCAGGGCAAAATCCTTGTAAAGGAAGGCGCCCAGAAAACCGACGGGTATCAGATCAGCCAATCGCTGCTTCTGGATGACGACAGCCAGTTCCTTGCCAAGCCCGAGCTTGAGATTTACGCCGACGATGTGGCGTGCTCGCATGGCTCGACTTCGGGCGCGATTGACGAAACTGCGCTGTTCTACCTGCGGTCACGCGGGGTGCCGACCAAAGACGCGACCAATATGCTGACACTTGCGTTCCTGGCCGAAGCGGTGGACGAAATTGAAGACAGCGCGTTGGCAGAAGCGATTGTCAGCCGTCTGGAGGGGTGGCTCGCCCGCCGCAGCTGATGCCTCTTTCGTCAGATATATTGGCAACATACCGGGGGCCGGGGCGTGTTGTTCGCCGGCTTCTGGATTTGGGGCCACGAGAAGACCGGGCATTGGTATTTGTGATGGGCTTTTGCATCGTCGCGTTTATTGCGCAGATGCCCGGCCTCGCACGCCAAGCGCATCTGGAAGGTGTGGAGCTGAACATGCTGCTTGGCGGTGCGCTTTTGGGTACCGTGTTCATTTTGCCGTTGTTTTTCTACACGCTGGCTTTGGTTTCGCACTGGGCCGCGCGCTTGGTTGGCGGCAAGGGTTCTGCCTATGGGGCAAGGCTGGCTTTGTTCTGGGCGCTGCTATCATCCGCACCACTGGTTTTGCTGAATGGTCTGGTGGCCGGATTCATCGGACCCGGACCTGCTTTGTCAATTGTGGGCATCCTCTGGGTTGCTGTTTTTGTGTGGTTCTGGTTATCCGGTCTCAGACAAGTGCAAAGGTCGGCTGAATGACTATTCCACAACTGGGTCCACTGGTGCTTCTGACGCTCAGGCGCCCTGCCGAGGCGGCCCGTCAGATATTGGCTCTGAATCTGGGACGTGAAGCGGTCTGGCTGAGCTTTTTTCTGGTGGTGGTCTTCAACTGCCTGATCCAGCTCAGCACGGACCTGATCTTTATGGCGCCCGAAGCCCCAGTGAACGCCGAGGCCGAAAGCATCCCGTTCATTCTAATCCGATCCGCTGGTGCGATGCTTCTGAGCGTAGTCGCCTTTCTTTTGGTCGGACGTGTTCTTGGGGGTCGCGCAACGCTTTCCGGCTTGTTGATCCTGATGATCTGGCTGAGCTTTTTGCAAAGCGGCGCGTTGCTGGCCATGGTCCTTTCCAGCGTGACTTTACCCGCTCTGACGCTATTGCTGCTGCTGGCGACATTGGGGTGGAGCCTATACATTACGCTGCATTTTCTGAACGAGGCGCATCAGTTCGGTTCGCTTGGTAAAGCATTTGCCGTAATTCTGTTGGCTGCAATTGCTGCCTTACCCATTGTCCTGATGTTCAACCCAACCGGACCCGTCTAGGAAAAATACCTATGTACGATGTGCAGAAAATCCGCTCTGACTTTCCGATCCTGTCACGTCAGGTCAATGGCAAGCCTCTGACCTATTTGGACAATGGTGCTTCGGCTCAGAAACCTCAGGTCGTCATCGACGCTGTGACGCGTGCTTATGCCGAGGAATACTCGAACGTCCATCGCGGTCTGCACTACCTGTCCAATCTTGCGACAGAGAAATACGAGTCCGTGCGTGGCACCATCGCGCGCTTTCTAGGTGCTTCGAATGAGGACGAGATCGTCCTGAATTCGGGCACGACCGAAGGGATCAACCTTGTCGCTTACGGCTGGGCGATGCCGCGACTTGAGGCCGGGGACGAGATCGTTCTGAGCGTCATGGAGCATCACGCCAATATCGTACCCTGGCATTTTTTGCGCGAACGGCAGGGCGTGGTTTTGAAATGGGTGGATGTGGACGCAGAAGGGGGTTTGGACCCTCAGGCCGTAATTGATGCCATAGGTCCAAAGACCAAGCTGGTTGCAGTGACCCAGTGTTCGAACGTTTTGGGTACAGTTGTTGACGTCAAAGCGATCACCGAAGGGGCCCATGCCAAAGGAGTTCCGGTTCTGGTGGACGGCAGCCAGGGCGCAGTCCATATGCCGGTGAACGTTGAAGAGATCGGCTGTGATTTTTACGCGATCACCGGTCACAAGCTTTATGGCCCTTCCGGGTCAGGCGCGATTTACATCAAATCCGAACGCATGGCCGAAATGCGCCCCTTTATCGGCGGCGGTGACATGATCAAAGAGGTCAGCAAGCAAGAGGTCATTTACAATGACCCACCGATGAAGTTCGAAGCCGGTACGCCCGGTATCGTTCAGACCATCGGACTGGGCGTGGCACTGGATTATATGATGGATCTGGGCATGGCGAACATCGCAGCTCATGAATCCAGTGTGCGCGACTATGCAATGCAGCGACTGACCGGATTGAATTGGCTTCAAGTGCAAGGCACACGCCCGGACAAGGCCGCCATCTTCAGTTTTACGCTCGATGGGGCCGGTCATGCGCACGATGTATCCACCATCCTGGACAAAAAAGGCGTAGCCGTCCGTGCGGGTCATCACTGTGCCGGACCATTGATGGACCATCTGGGCGTCACTGCAACCTGCCGGGCCAGCTTTGGTCTTTATAACACCACGGAAGAGGTCGACATTCTGATCGATGCCCTTGAATTGGCGCATGATCTTTTCGCCTGACTTTGATCTGAAACTGGGTGCGACAGGCACGATTTCCAGTTGCACCCAAACCGGATCAAGGTTAGCTAACGACCAACGCACCTGTAGCTCAGCTGGATAGAGCGCTGCCCTCCGAAGGCAGAGGCCAGAGGTTCGAATCCTCTCAGGTGCGCCATTTTCCTACATGTTCTCAACCGTCTTGGATCGGACCAGTTTTAGGTTTAGCCAGATTTTGAGAACGTCCTCAGACACTCTTATTGAAGTGTAAATTTCTCTATCGGCTCATTTTGCGATACACTTTCCGGATGGGGTTGGTTCGCGTCACCTTTGATGGAGGAAAGAACGTGCAAGTCATCTCTTCAAAAAAATCGTTTTTCGTTGTGGTCATAATAGTAGCGGTTTTGGGCTGTACTGTTGTTTCGGGTTATTCACTCCCTAGCGTTTTGAGCTGGGTTATTGTCGGTGTGGTGCTTGCATTCATCCTTGGCAAGCTGACCGACGACGAGTCAGACAGCGACGATGAAGCAGAGAGCAGCACTGTTTCTACCACTAATGTTGAATCTGACTTAGACAAGGAAAAGACGCGTGAAACTGGCAGCTCGACTGCCGAAACGCCAACCAGCAGCGACTCTGCAGGTGGTGACGCAGGCGGTGCAGGAGGAGATGCAGGAATATAGCAGGTAAAACCAGTCTTCCTGCTACAGCGGTTCAGATAAAAGAGACCCGATTGGTTTGCGCGTTAACCGCGCCAAGTGCGAACAACGCCGCAATCCATGTGGACAAAGTTCGAGCGGTAGTATTGACCGACACCACCTGCACGGCACGACATTGCGGCCTTGGCCATCTGGGAAACCGAGCGGGACGCCAGACGCAGGTCAGCGGCCTGACCTTCCATATGAAGCGACTTTCGAGCGACACGGCGGGAACGGGCGCGCAGCATTGCATTGGTCTGAGGAGAGCGATAGCCGGACAGCAGCATATAGGGTTCGTTCACATCCAGAAGGTTGTGTGATGCCGCCATGATATCAATCGCGCGCAAATCGATGGATTTAACCTGATCCGTGCGCCAATCGCGCATGAAATGGTTCACTTCTTTGACAGCGTCTTTGATATACTTACCATCAACCCAATAGATCATATCCAGCCGTTCACCTGTGCGACCGGAATACATACGAATGCGACGGATATCACCGCCACCTCGCAAAAAGCCTGCTGCGTTGGAGTAGGTTGGGGCTGCCGCAACTGCGGTAGCTGCAAATGCACCCAATAGGGCACGCCGGGTCAAGCCCGAGGAACTGCTCTTGGTCATTTTTGGTTCGTCCCGTACTGTTCCTGCCTGCGCACGATGTTACGCGCGCCGTCTTAATTTTTTCCCATCCCAGATGCGGTTTTTATGACACAATCGGAATCAGTGGCCAAGAAGTGTTTCGGATTCATCATTTCAAGGGGGAAATTTCGGCAGTTTTTTGCGCAAATGACACAGTGCCACTTAGAATTTATGCAACTGTGCGGTTTTTACCAACCGGCCGATGCAAACACGCATCAGACACCACCAGAAGCGATTTGGTAAGGGATTTGTGAATAGACAAGCATTCCCAAGCAAACCCATAGTTGCTTGACGCACATATCCTCAGTTCAATCATTTGAGTATTCAAGGCCCCGTAATGCTTTCTGTTTTCCGCACCAGTACCAGTATCCTTCTCACCGCGTGTTTTGCTGCAACCGCTGGTTTTGCGAACACAACGTCTGCGCCCGAACCGAATACAGCGTTTCAAATGGCGATTGCGGAACACACGCCGCAGGCATCTACAATTGCCGAGTTTTACCGGACGAATGGATTTGCACCGATTTGGGTAGGTGAAACCCCGGAACACATGCAACGCAGGGCCGCGTTGATTGAAGCATTGTCCAAAGCACATCTACACGGTTTGCCTCGGGCAGATGCAACCGTATCGGCATTGATGGACAAGATGGAACAGGCCCGCTCTGTTCGTGACCTTGGAACGGTCGAGGCCGAGCTCAGCCGAGTGTATGTGGAATACGCTGATGCGCTTTATTCCGGCACCGTTGAGCCTGGGCGCGTGGACGATGGTTTGGTACGGGGTGTGGAGCGCCGTAGCGCTGCCGAGCATTTATCGGGGCTGGCGGACCACGGGGTGAAGTATCTGGAACAACTGCCACCGCAAACACGTCAGTATCGCGCGCTTATGAAACAAAAGCTGCAGCTGCAAGCTTTGGTGGATCAAGGTGGTTGGGGGTCAACGGTCCCGGTCGCGAAACTGGAATATGGTGACACCGGGCCGAACGTGGTCAAATTGCGCAATCGTCTTGTGGCGATGGGGTACATGAAACCGTCGGCCAGCCCGTCTTTTGACGATGCGTTGCTGGCTGGCGTTCAGGCCTTTCAAACAGCGCATGGGCTGGAGCCTGACGGTGTTGCAGGCCAGGGCACAATTACCGAGTTGAACCGTCCGGCCTCGGACCGGCTAAAGGCAGTCTATGTCGCGCTGGAAAGGGAACGCTGGCTGCCGCGAGAGCGTGGCGCGCGTCACATACTGGTGAATCAGGCCGATTTCTCGGCCAAGATCGTTGATGACGGGCAGGTCACATTTGAAACCCGCGCGGTGATTGGCAAGAACACACATGATCGCCGCAGCCCCGAGTTTTCGGATGTGATGGAGCATATGGTGATCAACCCGAGCTGGTATGTGCCGCGTTCGATCATCACGAAAGAATATTTGCCGAAACTGCAGTCCAACCCAAATGCTGTGGGTCATATACAGATCACTGACCGCAGCGGGCGGCAGGTTAACCGCGGGGCGGTGGATTTCACTCAGTTCACGGCGCGAAACTTCCCGTTTGCAATGCGCCAGCCCCCCAGCAAAAGCAATGCGCTGGGTTTGGTGAAGTTCATGTTCCCCAACAAGTACAACATCTATCTGCATGATACACCTCAGAAAAACCTGTTCGCGCGTGAGGTGCGGGCGTTCTCGCACGGGTGTATACGCTTGGCGCAACCTTTCGAATTCGCCTATGCGCTGCTGGCGAAACAAGAGGAAGACCCAAAGGCCTTTTTCCATCGTGTTCTCAAGACCGGCAAGGAAACCAAGGTTGAGTTGGATCAACATGTACCGGTGCACCTGATCTATCGCACCGCCTATATCGGCCCGAAGGGCGAAGTGCAGTATCGTCGCGATGTCTATAATCGCGATGCCAAGATTTGGGACGCACTTCAAAAGGCAGGGGTGGCCCTGCCGGACGTTCAGGGGTAAGCACGGGTCAAATCCTGCCAAAAGGAAGCCCGTCATGCAGTTCACCGTTCAACAAATCGCCGACGCCCTGAGCGCTGAGTGTCAGGGCGACACTAGCCTAACGATTGTGCGAGCTGCCGAACCCAGTGACGCGGGCCCCACGGATCTGGCGATGGCAATGTCTCCGAAATATGCTGAGGTTCTTTCCGGTGGAGAAGCGCGCGCAGCGGTTCTTTGGGAAGGGGCCGATTGGCAAGCCATGGGTCTGCGCGCGGCCATCTTTGTCAAACGCCCACGTATGGCCATGGCCGGTATTACTTCGATGCTGGATCGCGGGCAAGGGGTCGAGCCAGGCATTCACCCTTCGGCCGTGATTGATCCGACGGCAGAGATTGGCGCGAACGTTTCTATTGGACCTCTGACAGTTGTTGGTGCACGCGCACGGATTGGAGAAGGTTCCGAAATCGGTGCGCATTGTACGGTCGGCATCGATGCTACATTAGGAAAAGGCGCGTTGCTGCGCGAGATGGTCAGCATCGGTGCTCGGGCGCAGATCGGAGACCGTTTCATTGCGCAACCTGGTGCCCGGATCGGAGGGGATGGGTTCAGCTTTGTCACCCCCGAAGTCTCTGGCGCTGAGAATGCGCGCAAGACCATGGGTGATCAAGGTGAGGCCAAGGCACAAAGCTGGCTTCGCATCCACTCTTTGGGCGCGGTTGAGATTGGCAATGACGTCGAGGTCGGATCCAACTGCACCGTCGACAACGGCACGATCCGCAACACCCGGATAGGTGACGGCTCGAAATTGGATAATCTTGTGCATGTGGGGCACAACACGCGTGTGGGTCGCGATTGCCTTTTGTGTGGTCAAACCGGCGTGTCGGGATCGGTCGAGATCGGCAATAACGTTGTTCTGGGAGGGCAGACCGGCGTTGTTGATAACATCTTTATTGGTGATGGCGTCATTGCCGGTGGCGGCACAAAAATTCTGTCCAACGTACCGGCAGGCCGCGTCATAATGGGCTATCCGGGCATCAAGATGGAAACACATACAGACATCTACAAAGCCCAACGCCGTTTACCGCGCATGGCCCGCGACGTTGAGGCACTCAAAAAGGCTGTTTTCAAACAGTCCCCGAGTGATTAAATCATCCTCAGAACGAAAGTCAGGGGATCGACATGAGCATCAGCGACCGCGTCATCGCAATCATTGCAGAGCAGGCCGTGCTGGAGCCGTTGGACGTCACGCCCGAAAGCACGCTGGAAGATTTGGGTATCGACAGCCTGGGTCTGGTTGAAAGCATCTTTGCGATCGAGGAAGAGTTCGACATATCGGTTCCGTTCAACGCGAACGAACCTGAATCCAATGACTTCGATATCTCGAATGTGGCTGCGATCATTGCCGGGATCGAACAGCTTGTGTCGGAAAAGGTCTGACCTGCTCTCATGAAACGTGTTGTCATTACCGGCGCAGGTACGATCAACTCACTGGGCCATTCGGTTCCTGACACTCTGGAAGCCATGCGCGAAGGGCGTTGTGGCATCTCGGAACTGGAATTCCGCGATGTCGAACGGTTGGCCATCAAGATCGGTGGTCAGGTCCGGGGATTTGAGGCGGAAGGGCGGTTTAATCGCCAGCAGATGTCTCTGTACGACCGGTTTACCCAATTCACTCTGACAGCTGCCAAAGAGGCTATCGAACAGTCGGGCATCGAGTTTCACGGTGAATTGGCGGCCAGATCAGGTGTCGTGCTTGGCACCGCTGGCGGCGGTGTTTCAACCTGGGATGACAATTACCGTTCGGTTTATGAAGACGGAAAGAACCGTGTGCACCCGTTCGTTGTTCCCAAACTGATGAACAATGCCGCGGCCAGCCATGTGTCGATGGAACATAATCTAAAAGGCCCCAGCTTTACTGTCTCGACGGCCTGTGCCTCGTCGAACCACGCTATGGCGCAGGCTTTTCAGATGGTGCGCAGTGGGGCCGCCCCGGCGATGATTACCGGCGGGTCCGAATCCATGTTGTGTTTCGGCGGGATCAAAGCGTGGGAAGGCCTGCGCGTGATGTCCAAAGACGCTTGCCGCCCGTTCAGTGCTAATCGCAATGGAATGGTTCAGGGCGAAGGGGCCGGCATATTTGTGTTCGAAGAACACGAGCATGCGCGCGCGCGGGGGGCCGAGATCCTTTGTGAAGTCGTCGGCTTTGCGATGTCGTCGGATGCAGCCGACATTGTGATGCCCAGCAAACAGGGGGCGGCGCGGGCCATGGCTGGTGCCTTGACCGATGCCAGGCTAAACGCCAGCGATGTCTGTTATATCAACGCGCATGGCACGGGCACGGCGGCCAATGACAAAACCGAATGCGCAGCGGTTGCGGATGTGTTTGGACCGCATGCCGATGACCTGATGATCTCGTCCACAAAATCCATGCACGGCCATCTGATCGGCGGCACCGGAGCGGTGGAGTTGCTGGCATGTATCATGGCTTTGCGAGACGGAGTGATTGCACCAACCATTGGCTATGAAGAGCCAGACCCGGAATGCGCATTGGACGTGGTGCCGAACGAAGCGCGAGAGGCGAAAGTAAACGTCGCCCTCAGCAACGCGTTTGCCTTTGGCGGTCTGAATGCGGTCTTGGCGTTAAAGCGGGTTTGAACAAAGTGCTCAAAATGAAAAGGCCGCCGCGTAACAGGGCGGCCTTTTTTTGAAATCCATCAGTTTCGCAGGACGTCCAACTGATCGTACCCGCTGGTGAAACCAGCCAGTGACATATCAAGTTGCAAAAGTTGGCTGGGGGCCAGGATCGAGACAAGAGATATCGTTGCTTTACTGCCTGCCTTCATTGCGTCGATGTCGCCCTGCGTAAAGCCCAACTGAGCCACGCAGCCCACGGGGTTGCAGTGATGATAGTTATACCTCTTGCTCGGTGCACCATCGATGGAAATGGCGATTTGTGCCTGTAGCAATGTCTCAAGCGGTACGATCAGGCTGGCGGCAGCGACGGCAGTAGCACCTTCGGGAAGTTTGTTGATCGAAATTTCCGCAATGGGTTGCCCTTCGGAGCCCGAAAGTATTTGACGCAAGAGGCAGGGGTCATCGCCTTCTTCTGTCTTAAGGCAAGTTATATTCCAGTCGCCGCTGGTGTCTTTGACATATTGCTCTCCAACACGTGGCCCGCTTTCACCCAGATCGAGATCTTGCGTCGCTTCGGTCTGGGGGACGTCAGCCTCCGGCTGGGTCTCTTCAGTGGCCTCTTGAGCATAGACCGCATTGCTGAGAAAAACGGCGGCCAGAACATTCGCGGATAGAAGTTTCTTGATCATGTATGCCTCGGTTGGATGATTGGACTTTTTGCTTCGTTTAACACTCTTCTGAACCGGTGTCAGGCACTAACAGAACACTCATTGTGAACGTGAACAGTTTCTTGCCTGACACCCCGAACGCGCCCGCCTTTGCATAGAAAAAGGGAGCCGATCTAGCAGCTCCCTTCCCCAAAAGGTTCTCCCCGTCGGACTGGCCGACTTATTTATGCGCAAACCCTACGAGAGCGGCGCTGATGGGTCAACAGCTATCCTGAAATTTTAATCTGACCCTCAGCACTTTCACATGTGTTGGTGCAAGTGAAAAAAGCCGTGCCCGAAGGCACGGCCAGTCGACAGGGAGGAAGTCTGCCCCACGAGATCAATACCGCCGCGAGGCAAAATGACTATCGCAGTCAAAGGTTAACTTTGTATGCTGGTCACGGATCGGTGAACTATAAGGCAGTGTTAATGGGCAAGACTATTTTTCTGGGCGGCGGTGGTGAAGGGTATGGCACACCGCAGGAATTGGCGCTGAACTTTGCAAATCGCCATGGGTTGATCGCGGGTGCGACAGGAACGGGTAAAACCGTGACCCTGCAAATACTTGCCGAAGGGTTTTCGCAGGCTGGTGTCCCGGTGTTTCTGTCAGACGTGAAAGGGGACCTGTCCGGTCTGGCCGTGGCTGGCAGCGCGTCGCACAAACTGCATCAGGCGTTTATGGACCGCGCCGAACGCATCGGGTTTTCTGATTTCAACTACGCTGCTTGCCCGGTGACATTCTGGGATCTGTTTGGTGAACAGGGCCACCCGGTGCGCACGACGGTCACAGAGATGGGGCCGCTTCTGTTGTCGCGTCTGCTGGAGCTCAGCGAAGCGCAGGAAGGCATACTGAACATCGCCTTCCGGGTGGCCGACGAAGAAGGGATGCCACTGCTGGATCTGAAGGACCTACAGGCGTTGCTGGTCTGGATCGGAGAGAACCGGACTCAGTTGTCCCTGCGATATGGCAACGTGTCGACATCTTCGATCGGTGCAATCCAAAGACGCTTGCTGGTGTTGGAAAATCAGGGTGGCACCAAACTGTTTGGCGAACCGGCGCTGGATCTGGGTGATCTGATGCGGACCGATGAGAACGGGCAGGGGATGGTGAACATCCTTGCCTCGGACAAATTGATGGCCTCACCCCGACTTTACGCAACCTTCCTGCTCTGGCTGTTGAGTGAATTGTTCGAGGAACTGCCCGAGGTTGGCGACCCGGAAAAACCCAAGCTGGTCTTCTTTTTCGACGAAGCGCATCTGCTGTTTGACGACGCCCCAAAGGTCTTGGTGGACAAGGTCGAACAGGTGGCGCGTCTGATCCGATCAAAAGGCGTTGGGGTCTATTTCATCACGCAAAACCCTGCAGATATACCCGAAGACATTCTGGGCCAACTGGGTAATCGCGTTCAACATGCCCTGCGGGCTTTCACCGCGCGGGACCGTAAGAACCTGCGCATGGCCGCGGAAACGTACCGAGAGAACCCGGCTTTCGACACCGAAGCGGCGATCCGAGAAGTTGGCGTGGGTGAGGCGGTGACCTCGATGCTGCAAAAGAAAGGGGTACCCGGCATTGTCGAACGCACCTTGATTCGTCCGCCCGGGTCTCAGCTGGGACCGATTTCTGGTGCTGACCGCAAAGCGATCTTGGCCGCGTCCCCGATGGCAGGAAAATATGACAAAGGTATAGATAGAAAATCCGCCTTTGAGATTCTGCAAGCGCGGGCCGAGGCGGCTGCACAAGCTGCTGAGCAGGCGGAATTGGATGATGTGCTTGAAGCACAATCGCCAATGGAACGCGAGTTTTCTGCGGCGCGCAGGTATTCCGGCAGTCGGGTCGGGCGATCTTCTTCACGTGTGCAGCGCAGAAAGGACACCTTCGCAACGGCAATGACAGATGCTGTGATCAAGGAACTGAAGGGAACAACCGGACGCCGTATTGTGCGCGGTATTCTGGGCGGTTTGTTCAAAAACAGATAAGGTCGTGGCGCTCGATACGGGCGCCGACGCCATTACTTTAACCGGCGCTGACCTTCCTGGCGGCAATAGGCATCAGCCTGTGGGACAGACATTTTCGTTGCAGGGAAATCGATGGCGCGGTCCCAAGTGACCCGGTCCTGGCGATACAACTGACAGGTCACAACGCCCTGGGGTGTTTGCACCTTGACAGGCGTCGTCTCAAGATCCTCTGGTCGGGGAATACAGGCGGCAGTTGTAACGGCAACAACCGAAAACAGGAAAACAGTTCCGAAGCGTGGTGCTTTCATTTTTTACTCTTATCAACACGTTAGAATGATCGTTTCAGATCGGCTTGGGCGGGTGTGAGTGCCAGCAACAGACCGCAAAAGTAAAACGCTGCGGTAGGTCCGTCTATTCAATAAACCTTTGAAAATCAAGAAACCGCACCTCCATGAAGGCGCGGTTTCACGAATTGGTTATCGTTTGATCCTATTTCTCGGGTATCAAGCCCCTTGGGCTAAATCTGAGAACAATCAACAGGATAAGACCCATAGTGAACAGGCGCATATGGGCGGCGCTCTCGATCAGATGCGCTTTCAGCCAACTGCCGTCCGGCATACCCGAGGTAATCAGGTTCATCAGCCACAGGCCGATTGGCTCCACCTGAACCCACAGGAACCAGATCAGAAATGCCCCAAGTACAGACCCGAAATTGTTGCCCGAACCGCCGACGATCACCATCACCCAGACCAGAAAGGTAAAACGTAGGGGCTGGTAGGCGCTTGGTGTCAGCTGACCGTCCAGCGTGGTCATCATGGCCCCTGCGATCCCGCAGATGGCCGACCCCAGAACAAAGATCTGCAAGTGGCGACGGGTCACGTCCTTGCCCATCGCCTCGGCCGCGACCTCATTGTCACGGATCGCGCGCATCATGCGGCCCCACGGGCTTTTCAGTGCCATTTGGGCCATCCACAGCAACGCCAGCAGGACGATCAGGAACAGCAGCGAATAACCAAGTTTGACCGAAAGGGTAGAGGCTGTGACCGGATCAAGCCCGAACCATTCTGCTCGCGCCAGAAACGCCGGATCTTGTTGCAGTTCAACTTCGTAACCGACAACAGGGGAAGGGCGCGGAATGCCGTAGACATTTTTCACACCCCGGGCCAGCCAGTCTTCGTTCTTCATGACGGCAATGATGATCTCGGCAATGCCCAGTGTGGCAATGGCCAGGTAATCCGACCGCAGACCCAAAGCCGTTTTACCGATCAGCCACGCAGCGCCCGCTGCTAACAAACCACCCGCAGGCCAGGCCAGCAGAACCGGAAGGTTCAAACCGCCGATATTGCCTGCAATCGCTGGATCAATGGCTTCGACTGCAGCGACATTAGGGTCGAACACAGCGCGGTAAATGAAGAACCCAACAACCAGAACTGCGATGATGGTCAGGGTCTGTGCCCGGCCTTTCGGCATTTTGGTCGCCACAAGAACAGCAGCCACAACGGTCGCGGCCCCCAACAGCAAGGACAACACAATCCCGTAGCCGCCAGCACTCCAGGCCCCCGGTGTGGGCGGCGTCGATACCAGAACCACGGCCAGACCACCAAGTGCAACAAAGCCCATAACGCCCACATTGAACAGACCCGCAAAGCCCCATTGCAGGTTCACCCCAATGGCCATGATGGCCGAGATCAGCCCCATGTTCAGGATCAGAATGGCGGTGTTCCAGCTTTGGGTGAACCCTGTCAGCAGGATCAGCCCGGCGACAACAGCAAAAAGCAGCGTGTTTTTGACAGACTCGGTCATACCGCTTTCCCCTTGAACAGGCCCGTGGGCTTAAACAGAAGCACAATCAGCAGGATCACGAAGCTGACAGCAAACTTGTAGTCGGTGGAGAGGAACTGGACCAACCCAGACGGTTCCAGACTTTCCGGAGCCAGATAGGTCAGCACCTTTTTCCACGCATAGGTGATGGTCACCTCGGAAAACGCGATGATGAACCCGCCTGCGATGGCACCCAGCGGATTGCCAAGCCCGCCCACGATGGCCGAGGCAAAGATTGGCAACAGAAGCTGGAAATAGACGAAGGGCTTAAAGCTTTTGTCGAGACCGTAGAGCACCCCCGCCGTGGTCGCCAGTGCGGCGACGATGATCCATGTGATCATCACTACACGCTCGGGGTTAATGCCGGACAACAACGCCAGATCCTCGTTATCCGAATAGGCACGCATGGACTTGCCGGTACGGGTCTTGTTGAGGAACCAGAACAGCAACGCAACGGCGACAACGGCCACGATCACGGTGATGCCCTGAGAGGTTTTGATCGCCAATCCCTCACGCAGCCCGGTCAGTGCCTTGAAGTCGCGCGCCGAGATAATGAAGCGCGCACCGTCCGAGAACCTTTGATCATCCGGCCCGATGATAAAGCGCACGATGCCGTTCATGATGAACATCACGCCCATTGAGACGATCACGAGGATCACCGGCTTGGCCTTTTGTTCACGGTAGAACCTGTAAACCAGCCGGTCGGTGATCAGCACCAATATGACACAGCCCAGAATGGCAAAGGGCAGGGCGAGCAGGGCGGTTGGCAGCGGTCCGAAACTGACCCCGGCGGCTTGCAGGCCCCACGTCACCAGAACGGCGATCATCGCGCCAAAGGCCATCGTGTCGCCATGGGCAAAGTTCGAGAACCGCAAGATGCCATAGATCAGCGTCACCCCCAAAGCCCCCAGCGCCAACTGGCTGCCATAGGCGATTGCGGGAACAAGGACGAAGTTGGAGAGCGCCACAAGGGCGTTGAGGAAGTCCATTATTTGCTTTCACACCCCTGAAACTCTACGAGAAATTCGGAGAGGCTGGAATTTTTGAAGTTCCGCTCGATCCATTCGTATCCGCGAGGGACGTAGTTTAGAAAGAGTACGCCACTTTCAAGTTCAAACTCATCATCACCTCGAAAATCAACTGCGTGGTCATCGGGCACAGAGGTTGAAAAGTCGTGGTCAGGTTTCCTGCGAAAGACATTGTCGAGAAGTTGGATTCTCGTGTAATAGCCTTTCTCGGTGGGAGAATGGCCCAAATAGGCAACTTCATCCCCATCATGTCTGACCAAAACAAACTGAATGTCGCGCGCTTTTCTTTTGCATTCGCCATTGATTTTGCAAACTGAGACACTTCGGCAGTCCAGCGTTAGCGCGTAGTCAATTGCCTCTTCAAATGCGAATACAGGGCTGGCTATAGTTGTTGCGAATGCAATTGGGTAGATTGATCGCATCCTCACCCCCCCAAGAAACTCTTGCGCACTTCGGGATCGGCCAGCAGTTCCTTGCCCGTGCCGGAATAGGCATTCCGCCCCTGAACCAGCACATATCCCTTGTCCGCGATCTCCAGCGCCTGACGGGCGTTCTGTTCGACCATCAGGATCGGCAAGCCAGTGCGGGATACCTCGATGATCCGATCAAACAACTCATCCATCACGATGGGAGACACGCCAGCGGTGGGTTCGTCCAGCATCAGAACCTTGGGCTGAGTCATCAACGCGCGGCCCACGGCGACCTGTTGGCGTTGACCGCCAGACAGCTCACCGGCGGCCTGATTGCGTTTGTCGCGCAGGATGGGGAAAAGGTCATAGACCTGCTCCATCGTCTCAGTGATATCGTCGCGGCGGATGAAGGCCCCCATTTCTAGGTTCTCTTCCACCGTCATCGACGTGAAGATGTTCGATGTCTGCGGCACAAAGCCCATGCCTTTGATCACGCGGTCCTGCGGTGACAGCTTGGTGATGTCTTCACCGTCCAGCCGAACCGAACCGGCACGCACGTCCAGCATTCCGAACACGGCTTTCATCGCCGTTGACTTGCCCGCGCCGTTGGGGCCAACGATCACCGCGATCTCACCCTTGTCGACTGCAATGGTGCAGTCATGCAGGATGTCCGGCCCCTTGCCATAGCCGCCGGTCATCGTGTCGCCAATCAGGAAGGGGCCGCCGCCACCGACGTATTGCGCTTCACCACTTTTGGGATGCGCGGGCGTCATCGTGCCAACACCGTGCGTGTTGGTGATCGAGGCGTCCTTGTTCCCTTTGTCGTCCTGGTAAGGATTGTCGCTCACGCGCCTGCCTCCAGCTTGTCTTTATTCTTAAGGCCGGTGCCCAGATAAGCCTCAATCACGTGCTCATTTGCCTTGATCTCGTCCAGAGTGCCCTCGGCCAGAACCTTGCCCTCTGCCATACAGATGACCGGGTCACAGATTTTGCCGATGAAATCCATGTCGTGCTCGATAACCACGAAGGTATATCCGCGTTCCTTGTTCAGGCGCAGGATGGTGTCGGCGATGGTCATCAGCAGGGTACGGTTCACACCGGCACCGACCTCGTCGAGAAACACGATCTTGGCGTCGACCATCATGGTGCGCCCGAGTTCCAGCAGCTTTTTCTGCCCGCCCGAGACCTGACCTGCCTTGTGGTCGGCCAGATGTTCGATGGTCAGAAACTCAAGCACCTCATCGGCCTTGGCCCGCAGCGCGCGTTCTTCATCCGCGATACGCTTGCGGCCAAACCAGGTGTTCCACAGCGATTCACCCGATTGTGCGCCGGGCACCATCATCAGGTTTTCGCGGCAGCTCATGGATGAGAATTCATGCGCGATCTGGAACGTGCGCAGCAGCCCCTTGTGAAACAGCTCGTGCGGGGGCAGGCCGGTGATATCCTCACCATCCATGAACACCTTGCCGCTGGTAGGTGGCAGAACGCCCGCGATCACATTGAACAGAGTGGTTTTTCCTGCACCGTTCGGCCCGATCAGGCCGGTGATCGACCCTTTTTGGATTTCCAGCGATGCCCCGTCCACCGCGTGAAACCCGCCGAAATGCTTGTGCACGTCTTCGACGACGATCATGTTATCCCCTTGCCTTTGCCTCGCGTTGCGAGGTGCAGCCTT
Organism: Ruegeria sp. BHSB064; assembly: GCF_059613205.1. Taxonomy (NCBI): domain Bacteria; kingdom Pseudomonadati; phylum Pseudomonadota; class Alphaproteobacteria; order Rhodobacterales; family Roseobacteraceae; genus Ruegeria; species Ruegeria sp. BHSB064. Next base: position 30,435 of record NZ_JBXWSB010000017.1, on the reverse strand, counting down.
TTGTCATTGAAACAGCCCGGACACAAGGCCCGGGCTGCTTGTTTTTATGGTATTTTACGTTTGATCAACGGAAGTTTACGGTCTTGTTCTCGCCGTCGGTTACTTCGATCTCGCGATAGGAACCCGCGCTTTCACCAGGGCCGATCAGCTCAACGCCAGATGCGCCGACATAGTCGATGTCCTGACCAGCAGCCAGCAGTTCCAATCCTTTGGCCAGTTCACCCGGATAAATCTTTTCACCCGGCTCGTTTGCCACTTCCATAACCTTGCTTGCGTAGTCGGCCGGATTGGTCGAGCCCGCAGCCTGCATTGCGAACATGAACAGCGCAGCAGCGTCATAGGATTCCGGCGAATACGGCGAAGAGCCGTCAAAACCGGCAGCTTCAGCCAGGGCAAAGTACTTTTCGGCACCTTCACCACCGGACCCGGCGATCTGACCAAACGAGCCGTTCAGATCAGGGCCGACATTTGCAGGCAGCGAGTCACCGATCATGCCGCCGGGCAGACCAAATGTGTCAAACGCACCGCTGTCCAGCGAGGATTGGATGATGCCCAGACCACCCTGGTCCAGATAGCCAGCAACAACCAGAATGTCGCCACCGGCAGAGGCCAGCGCGCCGACTTCGGCAGAATAGTCTGCCTTGCCGTCTTCATGTGCAGCTACGATGGTTACTTCGCCTCCGGCGGCCTCGAACGACGCCTGAATCGCGTCTGCCAGACCTTTGCCGTAGTCGTTGTTGGTGTAGGTCAGGGCGATCGAGTTGATGCCACGATCCTTGAGAATGTCAGCCATCACCTGACCTTCACGCGCATCCGACGGGGCGGTGCGGAAGAACAGGCCGTTGTCTTCCATGGTCGACAGGCCCGGCGATGTCGCCGAGGGCGAGATCATGACCATGCCATTCGGAATGGCCACGTTCTGCAGGATCGCACCGGTCACGCCTGAGCAATCGCCGCCAATGATACCAGCGACACCATCCGCAATCATGCGTTCACCGTTCGAGGTGGAAAGGCCGTTGTCGATGCAACCTGTATCGGCACGCATACCGGCGACAGTAGCACCATCCATGAACTTGCCAGACTCGTTGACTTCGGCAATCGCCATTTCGGCACCGGCCCCCATAGCAGGCGCGAGCGATTCAATCGGGCCGGTAAAGCCGAGCAGAATGCCCAGTTTCACGTCGTCGGCCATGGCCGCGCCAGCCAGTAGTGCGGTTGCTGCAGTTGCAGTAAGCAGCTTTTTCATACGGTTACTCCCTGTTATGAACATCTTTGTTCTGGTCCTGACCCTAGGCAAGCTGTCCGGAAAAGAAAAGTCCTAACGCAAACGTGTTTTTGCTGATCAGGAAACTAACTGTTTTGTTGGAAATTCTTCCCTGATTGCCAACGAAAGGGGCCAACATGCTTCGCGTCTTTACGATTCTGTTTATCACGCTCAGCGCGGTTTCAGCCGCGGCGCAGACCCTTTCGACATCCGCCGGGCGTGTTGCGTTGACAAAGATGGTCGGCGGCCTGGATACACCTTGGGCGGTGGGCATCTTGCCGGACGGGGCGTTCCTGGTAACCGAGCGGGATGGCGATCTGCTGTTTGTCAAGAACGGCAAGGCCAACGCTGTGCGGGGTGTTCCAAAGGTCGCGGCCTCGGGGCAGGGCGGCCTGCTGGACGTGACGATCCCGCGCGATTTCGCGCAAAGTCGCGAAGTCCTCCTGACCTTCTCAAAACCTCAAAATCGCGGAGCTGGAACGGCGGTCGCTGTGGCTAGACTGTCCGAAGACGGAAAGCGCCTGACAAATACGCGCGTCATCTACGAGGCCACGCCCGGCGGATCGGGTGGCAGGCATTTTGGCAGCCGCGTTGTTGAGGCACGGGACGGAACGCTGTTTGTCACGATCGGTGATCGCGGAGCGCCTGACAGCGCGCAGGACAGGTCCACTCCGATAGGTTCGATCATTCGGATCAATCGGAATGGGTCCATCCCAGCGGACAACCCATTCGTCGGGCAATCTAACGTCAAACCTGAAATCTGGTCCTTTGGGCATCGTAACCCTCAGGGGGCCGCGTTGGATGCGCGGGGGCGGCTATGGATTTCGGAACATGGTGCCCGTGGTGGGGATGAGGTCAACCAACCACGCGCAGGTCGAAACTATGGGTGGCCCGTCATTTCTTACGGCACGCATTATTCGGGTCAAAAGATTGGCGAGGGCACATCGAAGGCTGGATTGGAACAACCGGAACTGTTTTGGGACCCCTCAATCGCGCCCTCTGGTCTGCTGGTCTATTCCGGTAAACTCTGGCCGCAGTGGAAAGACGACATTTTTGTCGGGTCTCTGAAGTTTGACTATATAGCCCGACTTGCAGGCAACCCGCTTCGGGAAGTCGAACAGATCAAGGGCCCCGAGACAGAGCGCGTGCGCGACATTGTCGAGGCCCCGGACGGATCGATCTGGTTCATTTCGGTTGGGCAGGGTGCCGTGTACCGAATGGCACCACAGGGCTAAACAGACAACCGACCGCTTTGCGCACCACGCTCACGGTAGGGGGTGGTGTTGTAATGCGCCCGGTAACACTTTGAGAAATGGCTGGGCGAGGCAAACCCGCAGGCAAGCGCCACATTGATCACACTCATATCCGTCTGCATCAAAAGGTTCCGCGCTTTGTGCAAACGCAGTTCCATGTAATACCGCTTGGGCGAACGGCTAAGGTACCGGCGGAAAAGACGCTCTAGCTGTCGCGTCGACATTCCAACATCTTTGGCCAGAATCGAAGGCGAAATCGGCTCTTCGATATTCTTTTCCATCATCAGGATAACCTGGCTCAGCTTTGGATGGCGCACACCAATCCTGGTCGGTGTCGAAAGGCGCTGCGTGTCCTGATCTGTCCGGATCGACGAATAGATCATCTGATCCGCCACCGCATTTGCCAGATCTTCCCCAAAATCATCCGCAATCAGTTTCAGCATCAAATCGATTGAGGAAGTGCCGCCCGCCGTTGTCATGCGGCTGCCGTCGATCTGGAACACCGACTTCGTCAACTCAACCTCGTCAAATTCCTCGATGAAGCTGTCCGAGTTTTCCCAGTGAATCGTAGCCTTCTTGTTGTCGAGCAAACCGGCTTTTGCCAGCGTATAGGCTGCGGTGCATAACCCGCCGATTCGAAGACCCCGGCGCGCTTCGCGCCGCAGCCAGTTCAGAACCCGTTTGGTGGTTGCAGTCTGAACATCAACGCCGCCGCAGATCAGAACCACATCATCGCGTTGCAGTTCTTCCAGATCCGTATCCAGCTTGAACTCGGTTCCGGCAGAGCATGTCACGCTGTCACCGCCTTCGCCCGACAGTGTCCATGTATAAAGCTCTTGGTTCGACATGCGGTTTGCGATCCGCAGACTGTCAAGGGCTGAGGCAAAAGACAGCAACGAAAACTTGTCCAGCAGAACAAATACATAGTGGCGCGGGATGGCCTCAGCGTCTTCCACTGTGACTGCCTGGCGTTGCAATTGCATGGCGGGTTGTCCTTACTTCGGCGCTGAAAACAACCGTATCCAGCGACAGATTTAGAATTCACCATGATCAAAGCTTGTTTGCGTCGTCAAGAGGCGCAAATGGGATATGGTCACTCTTCAAAGCTTTTTGTATAGAGGCCACCTGAACACTTCAGCGGAGATCAAAGCTATGACCGAATGGCAAAAAACGAACTGGCGCAACAAGCCCCGGGTTCAAATGCCAGACTATACCGACGCGGCCGCTCTGGCCAAAGTCGAGGCCCAGCTTTCACAGTATCCCCCGCTGGTCTTTGCCGGTGAGGCGCGGCGTCTCAAACAACATCTGGGTGCCGCCGGTCGCGGCGAGGCCTTCCTGCTGCAAGGCGGGGATTGTGCTGAAAGCTTTGAACAATTCAGCGCGGATGCGATCCGTGACACCTTTAAGGTGATGCTGCAGATGGCAATGGTTCTGACCTATGGCGCAAAAGTGCCGGTGGTCAAAGTCGGCCGCATGGCGGGGCAGTTTGCCAAGCCGCGCAGTGCGCCAACCGAGGTCGTGGATGGTGTGGAACTGCCCAGCTACCGCGGTGACATCATCAACGAGTTGGCCTTTACACCTGAAGCACGGATTCCGAATCCTCAGAAGATGCTGCAGGCCTACACCCAGGCGGCGGCCACTCTGAACCTGCTGAGGGCCTTTTCGACCGGTGGTTTCGCAGATATGAGCATGGTTCATTCCTGGACCCTTGGGTTCACCGATGAACAGGATGTGCAGAAATATTCCGAGATCGCGGATCGCATTCAGGACACCATCGACTTCATGGAAGCGGCGGGAATTACGGCGGACACCACGCATGAGTTTTCGACTGTCGAATTCTACACCAGCCACGAAGGGCTGCTGCTTGAGTATGAAGAGGCTTTGACGCGTCTGGATTCGACCTCAGGCAACTGGCTGGCAGGGTCTGGCCATATGATCTGGATCGGTGATCGTACCCGTCAGCCGGACGGTGCTCATGTGGAATTCTGCCGTGGCGTTCTGAACCCGATTGGTCTGAAATGCGGTCCGACAACGACTGCCGAAGACCTCAAGGTTCTGATGTCCAAACTGAACCCCGAAAACGAAGAGGGTCGTCTGACCCTGATCGCGCGCTTTGGTGCGGGTAAAGCAGGTGAGCACCTGCCGCGTCTGGTCAAGGCCGTGAAGGAAGAAGGCGCCAAAGTTACCTGGGTCTGCGACCCGATGCACGGCAACACGATCAAATCGGCAACGGGTTACAAGACACGTCCGTTTGATTCAGTGCTGCGTGAGGTGCGTGACTTCTTTGGCGTGCATCAGGCCGAAGGAACCATCCCCGGCGGCGTGCATTTCGAGATGACCGGTCTGGATGTGACCGAATGCACAGGCGGCGTCCGCGCCGTGACCGAAGAGGATCTGTCGGATCGTTACCACACCGCCTGCGATCCGCGACTGAACGCGTCGCAATCGCTGGAACTGGCGTTCCTTGTGGCCGAAGAGCTGACAAACCTGCGCCGCAACGGCAGCAAACGCGCCGCCAGCTAAACGGTTGTAAATCAATTGAAGCAGCGGGCCATTGGTCCGCTGTTTTTCGTTTGGGAAACGTTAGTCGTCGCGTGACACGACCAATCGCAAGTGATTGGCAGGGCGTTTAAATTCGCCTTCAACTTCCGCGAATCCCTGAACCGGTTGTGGTGCAGCCGGACTTGGAACCTGAATATCTGCAACCGGCTTGACCCGCGTGGCCGAGATTGAGAACCGTCGAGGTGTTTTGCCAATGGTCCCGTCAGCGACCATGACACCCAAAACGCGGCTGACATCGCCAAGATCACTTTTCAGCGGCAGCAGGATCATCCGGGCCTGCATCCGTGCGCGACCCATTATTCCGCCCGAGATCAGCCCCAACTCTGCAACTGCGGGCGCAGCGAACACTTGTTCGAGCACGTCTTTAACATCCGCCCGATCATCGGGCTGAAAGAATGCGGTCATGGGCATGCCCCGCACCTCCATCCCCGCAAGCGCATTCAAATGGCTTCCGGCCAGACGAAACCGGGCAAGGCCGGGTGCGATGCGTTCCAGTATAAACGTGAATTCCAGAATGTTTTCCAAGCCGCGCGGATCGATCTGAGAGCGCATGGGAACGCTGTCACCGTTCAGCAAAGCGGTCCAATACGCCTCGGCCTGGCGGATCGGCGAAAGGCTGCGCCCATTGTCAAAGCGATCCATTGCGACGATCTTTCCAAATTCTGACCCGGAACCAATCCCGAAAAAGGTTTTCATCTTCTCACCCTTACGCCAAAAGGCCGCCATTTTCCTAAAATGCAACACATCGGGAGCATCCGCGGCCTGCAAACCATTGCTTTGGGCAGTTTGACTCGGGTTAATTCAATTTTGGAGCAATTCTTTAACGAATGGTTAACCCGCATCAAACAAATGCCGCGTCAGCAAATACTTGCTCTGCACCGGCCGATGGCATTAGGTGCAGCAGATGTTTGAGGTTGCAGATCCACGAGAAAGGGCAGTTATGATCAGATCCATGACCGGGTTTGCCTCGGGAAAGGGGCAGCACGGGCCACATAGCTGGACGTGGGAACTGCGCAGCGTCAACGGCAAGGGCCTTGATATGCGCCTGCGCGTGCCCGATTGGTTGACGGGCTTAGAGGCCGCGCTGAGGGCTAAACTGTCCAAATCCCTCAGCCGCGGGAATGTTACTCTGTCGATGCGTCTGAGCCGCGAGGACTCGGCCCCGGACCTGATCCTGAATGAAACCGCCATGACCGAGGCCCTGACCGCGCTTGAACAGACACAGCAAATGGCGGCGTCGCGCGGAATTTCTCTGGCACCAACGCGGGCATCGGACCTGTTGGCCTTAAAAGGGATGCTGGATGCAGGTTCGTGCGCAGATGATCCAAGCCCGTTGGTTGCGCATCTTACAGCTGAATTTGACACCCTCGTTAGCGCGTTCCTTGACATGCGCCGGGCTGAAGGCGAAGCCCTGGCGGCTGTCCTGATCACGCAACTGGATCAGGTCGCCACGCTGACCGCGAAGGCGTCCGAACTGGCGGAGCAGCGCAAGGACAAAATGGCAGAAGCCCTACGGGAGAATCTGGCCCGGGTTCTGGACAATTCTCAGGGTGCAGACCCCGAGCGCGTGGCACAAGAACTCGCCATGATCGCCGTCAAAGCTGATATCACGGAAGAGATTGACCGATTGACCGCGCATGTCACAGCCGCACGCAACTTGTTGGGGCAGAACGGTGTCGTGGGCCGTAAGCTGGATTTCCTGATGCAGGAGTTCAACCGTGAGGCCAACACACTGTGTTCAAAAGCCCAAAGCTCGGACCTGACGGCTGTTGGGCTTGAGCTTAAGGCGGTAATCGATCAAATGCGCGAGCAAGTGCAGAACGTAGAATGAGTATGGGAACAACTGACATGGCGGATCGCCGCGGCCTTTTAATCATCCTGTCATCTCCGTCCGGGGCGGGCAAATCCACATTGGCCAAACGGCTGATGGCCTGGGATACGGATCTGGAATTCTCGATCTCGGCCACGACCCGCGCACCGCGCCCCGGCGAAGAACATGGGCGCGAGTATTTCTTTCTGTCAGAGGACGAGTTCAAGCAACACGTGGCCGAAGGGCAGATGCTGGAGCACGCCCATGTTTTTGGAAACTTCTACGGCTCACCCGCTGACCCCGTGCGCAAGTCGATCAACACCGGCAAGGACGTTCTGTTCGACGTGGACTGGCAAGGTGAGGTGCAGATCAGAAACTCTGACCTCGGCAAACACGCCCTGTCGATCTTTATCCTGCCACCGTCGATCCGCGAACTGCGCCGCCGTCTTGAGACCCGCGGTCAGGACACCGATGATGTTATCGGTAAGCGGATGCTTAAAAGTTGGGATGAGATCAGCCACTGGGGCTATTACGACTATGTCCTGATCAATGACGATCTTGAGGCGACCGAAGAAAAGCTGAAGACCATTGTCAGCGCCGAACGTATGCGCCGTATCCAGCAACCAAAGCTGCAACAGCATGTGCGCAAACTGCAAAATGAGTTCGAGGGCCTGTCATGACCATTTACGCGCTGGGAGATCACACGCCAGAGATTCACGAGGACACATGGGTCGCGCCTGATGCCAACCTGATCGGCAAGGTGGTGCTGGAACAGGGGGCTTCGGTTTGGTTTGGCTGCACGATCCGCGCTGACCACGAGGAAATCCGCGTCGGCGCAGGCAGCAATGTTCAGGAAAACTGCGTCATGCATATCGATGCGGGCTTTCCATTGACCATCGGTGCAAACTGCACAATTGGGCACAAGGTGATGCTGCACGGTTGCACCATTGGCGACAACTCTTTGATCGGCATGGGCGCGATTGTTCTGAACGGTGCCAAGATCGGGCGGAATTGCCTGATTGGGGCAGGGGCCCTGATCACCGAGGGCAAGGAAATTCCAGATAACTCGCTTGTCATGGGCGCGCCGGGCAAGGTCGTGCGACAGTTGGACGAGGCAGGGGCGCAGCGTATTACCCTTAGTGCGCTGCATTATCAGGAAAACATGCGCAAGTTTCGCAAAACTTTAAAACCCGTCTCGTAAGGCGTCCGGGCCAATTGAGATGTAAGTCATGTCCACCAACCTGTTAGACGAATTTGTCCGTGCTATTCCGATGCCTGCGCTGATGGTGGATCAGACAGAGCGGATCATTGCCGCCAATACCGATGCAACGACCTTGCTTGGCCAAAATATAGTCGGGCGGCATTTCGCCACGATCCTGCGGCAACCTCAGGTTTTGGAGGCTATTGAACAAAGCCTTCTGTCCAAAAGCACAAAAAAGACGCGTCACCTGTCCAATGACGGCGCGCAGGACACGACATTCGAGGTTGAGTGCCGCTACATGAACGGGATTGGGGCCGTGTCCGGTGGCGCCATCCTGGCCACGTTTCAGGACATCACCCATCTGGAACATGCCAGTCAAATGCGTCGGGATTTCGTGGCCAATGTCAGTCACGAGCTGCGCACTCCACTGACTGCGTTGATGGGTTTCATCGAAACCCTGCGTGGACCGGCGCGGGATGATCCCGGCGCGCGCGACCGGTTTCTTCAGATCATGACGGATGAAGCCAACCGGATGAACCGTTTGGTGGGCGATCTGTTGTCCCTCAACCGCGTTGAAAGCGAAGAACGCGTGCGACCCAGTGAGCAACTGGAACTTACCGGGCTGTTACAATCCATTCTGAATTCGGTTCGTCCGCTTGCCGAGGATGCAGGCGTTAACCTGACGCTTGAAGCTCAGGACGGTCCGGTGTCTGTGACCGGCGACAGCGACCAGCTGCGTCAGGTTTTCACCAACCTGATCGAGAACGGCATAAAATATGGCGGCAGCGGCGGAAATGTTTTGGTTCGCGTTCTGTCTATGGATCGGGACACAGCGATGCGGGGCCCTTCTGTGCGCGTACAAGTCATCGACCGGGGCCCCGGTATTGATCCGATTCACCTGCCACGACTGACCGAGCGATTCTATCGCGCGGACAGCCACAGATCCCGACAATTGGGTGGAACCGGACTTGGGCTTGCCATCGTCAAGCATATCGTCAATCGCCACCGGGGACGGCTGCGTGTTGAAAGTGAGTTGGGTAAAGGCTCTGTTTTTACGGTGATTTTGCCACGGTGACACCGTGTCGGGCTAGGTTTCGCGCAGCTTCTGTTCGCAAAGCCGGATCACTTTACGACAGGTAAAGCGTTACAAAACGCGGGTTGTCATAAAACCGTTACACACTTGTCACAAAAGGCTTACGCACGCGGCCTAGGGGTTCGCGCAGGATCATCATGGGGGTGATCAAACATACCTTTTCAGGGAGACTGAAATGTCCTTTGTCAAACTGTCGGCTTCTGCGCTGGCAATTGCTGCCGTATCGGCAACCACTGCTGCTGCCCGTGACAACGTACAGGTTGCCGGTTCGTCGACCGTTCTGCCGTATGCTTCGATTGTTGCTGAACTGTTCGGTGAAAACACCGATTTCCCGACCCCGGTTGTAGAATCCGGTGGCTCTTCGGCCGGTCTGAAGCGTTTCTGTGAGGGTGTTGGCGAAAACACCATCGACGTTGCAAACGCATCGCGTGCCATCCGCGAAAAAGAAATCAAAGCCTGTGCCGAAAACGGCGTGACCGACATCATGGAAGTCCGCATCGGCTATGACGGCATCGTATTTGCCAGCCAGCAGTCGGGCCCTGCCTTCACTGCTTTCGAGCCTGCTGACATCTACAACGCCATCGGTTCGAAAGTCATGAAAGACGGCGCATTGGTCGACAACAGCTTCAACAGCTGGGCCGAATTCAACGCCGATCTGCCGGATGTTGAAATCGCGATGTTCATCCCGGGCACCAAGCACGGCACCCGTGAAGTGTTCGAAGACAAAGTTCTGCTGGAAGGCTGTGAAGCCACTGGCGCCATGGAAGCCATGGTTGCAGGCGGCATGAGCGAAGATGACGCCGAAGACGCGTGCCTGGACGTCCGCACCGACGGTAAGTCGGTCGACATCGACGGCGACTACACCGAAACTCTGGCGCGTATCGACACCAACCCCAACGGCATCGGCGTGTTTGGTCTGGCGTTCTATGAGAACAACACCGACAAGCTGAAAGTGGCCACCATGGGCGGTATCGCACCTTCGACCGAGACCATCGCCTCGGGTGAATACCCTGTGTCGCGCCCGCTGTTCTTCTACGTCAAAAAAGCACATATCGGCGTGATCCCTGGCCTGAAAGAATACGCACAGTTCTTTACTGCTGACGAAATCGCAGGCGGTTCCGGCCCTCTGGCCAACTATGGTCTGGTTGCGGATCCTGAGCTGGCTAAGACCCAGGACGCGATTGCAAACGAAGTCACCATGGGTTCGGGCAGCTAATCCCGCCTTTGGCTTGAATGACCGGGGGCGGCAGCTTATGCCGCCCCCAACTGTGTTTTCCGAAATTCCCAGCCAAGACCTTACGGGGGTGTCATGCCGATACTATGGCTCTTTCTGATCGTGCTTGCGATCGCCGCAGTCGGTTATGTGTCAGGACGCGCACGCGCCTTGCAAAGCGCAGGCGGAGACAGCAGGAACCTGCACTCGCTGCCAACTTACTACGGCGCAAATGTAGCCCTCAAAGCGATCGTACCCGCCTTTGGTCTGCTGATCATTTGGCTGCTGGCGCAGCCGCTATACGTGTCGTCTCAGGTTTCCGAAATGATCCCGGAGACTTCCGTTAAAGAAGGCTCGTCACTGAGCCTTGTTATGGCCGAGGTTCGCCGCACGGCGGACGGGCTGAACAACGCTGTGGCGGCCGGGTTGCTCTCGGAAGATCAGGCCCGCAACGCGCGCGCTGACGTAACCGACGTGACGCAGCGGCTGAAAGATGCCGGGCAGGTGGTGACGTCTGAAATCACTCAACCGGTTCTGCGGGCTGCACAAAGCTACCGCACCATGAATTCAACCGGTTACGCGATCATGACGGGTGCTGTCATTCTGGTCGCTCTGATCGGTGCCGCGATCAGCTGGATTCAGACACATTCCGACTATCGTGCCCGCAACGTGGTCGAGCAGGGGATCCGCTTTCTGCTTTTGGCGGCGGCCTCTATTGCCATTCTGACGACCATCGGAATCGTTCTGTCGCTGGTGTTCAACACGTGGGAGTTCTTCAAGCTCTATCCCGCGTCTGACTTCTTCTTTGGGACAACCTGGGCGCCCAGCTTCTCGGGCCGCGGTGGCGCGTCGGATCTGGGGATCATCCCTCTGCTGTGGGGCACGTTCTACATCTCGCTGGTGGCTTTATTGGTGGCTGTGCCCATCGGACTGTTTGCCGCGATTTACCTCAGCGAATACGCTTCATCCCGCGTGCGCTCAGTCGCAAAGCCGCTGCTTGAGGTTCTGGCCGGAATCCCGACCATCGTTTACGGCCTGTTTGCCCTGTTGACCGTCGGTCCGCTTTTGCTGGACGTGTTCGGCGACAACGGCTTGGGCTGGATGAAGGCAGGTACAGCCGTAATGACCGCCGGTATTGTCATGGGCATCATGCTGATCCCATTTGTCTCGTCTCTGTCCGATGACATCATCAACGCGGTGCCGCAGGCGATGCGCGACGGATCTTACGGCTTGGGTGCGACCCAGTCCGAGACCATCCGACAGGTTGTTCTTCCGGCCGCATTGCCCGGTATCGTGGGTGCGATCCTGCTGGCAGCATCACGCGCCATCGGTGAAACCATGATCGTGGTTTTGGGGGCAGGGGCCGCCGCCCGGCTCAGCCTCAATCCTTTTGAAGCGATGACAACCGTCACCGCCAAAATCGTCAGCCAGCTGACCGGCGACGCGGATTTCGCATCGCCCGAGGCGCTTGTCGCCTTTGCCCTTGGCATGACCCTTTTCATCCTCACGCTGGGGCTCAACGTTTTTGCCCTCTACATCGTGCGTAAGTATCGGGAGCAGTACGAATGACCGACGCAAGCATGGATAGCCCGAACACGAACCGCCACGCGACTTCGTTGATGGCCACGGACGCGCGGACAAAGAAACGTGCGAATGCAGAAAAACGCTTCCGGGCCTACGGCATCGTTGCAATCGCGACCGGGCTTTTCTTTCTGATCGTGCTGTTCGCTTCGATCCTGTCGCAGGGCATCCCGGCCTTTCAGCGCACCGTTGTGAGCGTCGAGTTCACCCTGTCGCCGGCACAACGCGACGAAGCGGAAGGCACTCTGTTCAAGACCAAAGCCTATTCCGACCTCTTTATCGGGGCGCTGAACGAGCAGTTGTCCGAAAGCGGTGTCACCGTCGATTTCGATGAGGCCGCAATCGAGCGTCTTTTGGGTAAAGTCGGTGGCACGATCCGAACCTTTTACGCAGACAACCCAGACAAATTGGGCGAACCGGTACAGTTCGATCTGGCCGCGTCAAGCCGGGTTGACGGATACTTCAAGGGTCGCGTTTCGCGTGACACCCTGCAAGACAGCCGCTTCCTGCAGCTCAGCGATCTGGATCTGGTCGATGCCCTGAAAGAGGCAGGTATCATCAAACAGGCATTTAATTGGCCCTTCATTACAGGTGCAGACTCGGGCGTGGACAACCCCGGAGGGGCGGGCATAGGGGCCTCGGTTGTAGGTTCGTTCTTCATGATGCTGGTGGTGTTGGCGCTGTCATTGCCCATCGGTGTTGCTGCTTCGATCTATCTTGAGGAATTCGCGCCGCAGAACCGGTTTACGGATCTGATTGAGGTGAACATCTCGAACCTCGCCGCTGTTCCGTCGATTGTGTTCGGAATTCTGGGTCTGGCTGTGTTCATCCAGTTTATGCATCTGCCGCAATCGGCGCCTTTGGTCGGTGGTCTGGTGCTGACCCTTATGACGTTGCCGACGATCATCATCTCAACCCGGGCTTCACTGAAGGCGGTTCCGCCGTCGATCCGTGACGCGGCGTTGGGGGTAGGGGCCTCAAAAATGCAGGCCGTGTTCCACCACGTTCTGCCGCTGGCCGCACCGGGGATTCTGACCGGCACCATCATTGGTCTGGCGCAAGCCCTGGGCGAGACCGCACCATTGCTTCTGATCGGCATGGTGGGCTTTGTGGCGCGCGGATATCCCGATGGCTTCGTCGCTGGCTTTACCGAGCCGAACTCGGCCATGCCTGCGCAGATTTACACATGGGCCGCGCGCGCCGATGTTGGGTTCTACGAGAAAGCCTGGGGCGGCATTATCATCCTTTTGATGTTCCTGCTGACCATGAATATCATCGCAATCATCCTGCGCCGCCGCTTTGAACGCCGCTGGTAAGAGGGGGCAACAATGAACGACATGACACGAGTGGAGAGAGCCGTGGACTCCAAAGACATCAAGATCAACGCCAAAAAGGTTCAGGTCTATTACGGCGACACTCACGCCATCAAAGACGTGGATGTCGCGATTGAAGACAAGACTGTGACCGCCTTTATCGGCCCGTCGGGCTGCGGCAAATCCACGTTTCTGCGCTGTCTGAACCGGATGAATGACACCATCGACATCTGCCGGGTCGAAGGCGATATCCTTCTGGACGGCGAAGACATCTATGACAAACGCGTCGACCCGGTTCAGTTGCGCGCCAAGGTGGGCATGGTGTTCCAAAAGCCGAACCCGTTCCCCAAGTCGATCTATGACAACGTGGCTTATGGCCCACGCATTCACGGCCTTGCAAAGAACAAGGCTGAACTGGATGAAATCGTTGAAAAATCCCTGCGTCGTGGCGCGATCTGGGACGAAGTCAAAGACCGCTTGGACGCGCCCGGCACAGGTCTGTCGGGTGGTCAGCAACAGCGTCTGTGCATCGCCCGCGCCGTAGCCACTGAACCGGAAGTTCTGCTGATGGACGAGCCTTGCTCAGCTCTGGACCCGATTGCAACCGCGCAAGTCGAAGAACTGATTGACGAACTGCGCTCGCGCTATTCGGTTGTGATCGTGACCCACTCGATGCAGCAGGCCGCACGGGTCAGTCAGAAAACCGCCTTCTTCCATCTGGGCAATCTGGTCGAGTTCGGGGAAACCGGACAGATCTTTACCAACCCCGTAGATCCGCGCACGGAAAGCTACATCACCGGCCGTATCGGCTGAGTTCAGGTATTTGACAATGAGCGAACAACATATTGCATCCGTATTCGATCGCGATCTCGAGGCGATCCAAGCGCATATCATGAAGATGGGCGGCCTTGTCGAAGCCGCCATCATGAGCGCCGCGCGCTCGTTAGAGACCCGCGATGTGGAACTGGCGCAAGAAGTGCGGCAGGGCGACAAAGCCATCGATGCGCTGGAAGACATCATCGACGAAGAAACCGCACGCCTGATCGCATTGCGTGCGCCAACAGCCAGCGATTTGCGCTTGGTGCTGTCCGTCCTGAAAGTCTCGGGCAACCTCGAGCGGATCGGTGACTATGCCAAGAACATCGCCAAACGTACCACGGTGCTGGTCGATGCGGGCGAGATCAACGGAAGTGCCGCAGCCCTGCGGCGCATGGCACGCGAGGTCGAACGGATGCTGCGCGATGCGCTGGACGCCTATATTCAGCGCGACGCCGAACTGGCCACTGATGTCATCAACCGTGATGAAGAGGTCGATCAGATGTATAATGGGCTGTTCCGTGAGTTCCTGACCTTCATGGCTGAGGATCCGCGCAATATCTCGTCCTGTATGCACCTGCATTTCATCGCCAAGAACATCGAGCGCATGGGCGATCACGTCACCTCGATTGCCGAGCAGGTGGTTTATCTGGTTACCGGGGAACGCCCAACCGAGGCTCGACCCAAGGCCGACACCACGTCGCAAACCGTGTAGGAGACGACCGAAATGTCCGCAGATCAACCGACAGTTCTGGTGGTTGAGGATGAACTGGCCCAACGCGAAGTGCTGGCCTACAACCTCGAAGCAGAAGGGTTTCGCGTCTCGAAAGCCGCCAGCGGCGATGAAGCCATGTTGCTGGTGGACGAAGATTGCCCCGATATCATCGTTTTGGATTGGATGATGCCAAATCTCAGCGGCATCGAAGTCTGCCGCCGCCTGAAAAGCCGGCCCGAGACGCGTTCGATCCCGATCATCATGCTGTCGGCGCGCACTGAAGAAGTCGACAAGGTGCGTGGTTTGGAAACCGGCGCGGATGACTATGTGGTCAAACCATATTCTGTTGTCGAATTGATGGCGCGCGTTCGCACACAGCTTCGCCGCGTTCGTCCGGCCACTGTTGGCATACGGCTGGAGTTCGACGACATCGTTCTGGATTCTGAGACGCACAAAGTGAGCCGCGACAGCAAACCGTTGAAACTCGGTCCAACCGAGTTCCGGCTGCTCAGCACTTTCATGGAAAAGCCGGGCAGGGTCTGGAGCCGTGAGCAACTTCTGGACCGTGTCTGGGGGCGCGACATCTATGTCGACACAAGAACGGTTGATGTTCACATCGGACGCCTGCGCAAGGCCTTGACGCAACATGGTGGAGAGGATCCCGTCCGCACGGTACGCGGCGCTGGATACGCACTCGGCTAAAGTTAGGGCAGAACTGAAGTTACCTGGATCTGGAAGGAACCAAAGCACGTCGTGAAAATTTCGACGTGATCAATATTTTACCGTTAAAAACCAATTTGATGAGAAATCTAGTTACGGTGGTTTAGGCGAAGTAAGTATATCGTGTAATTGGTAGTATGGTAATCGCATAGCGACAACTACATATAGCGCCTGCCCATATCAGTTTCACATAATTGCGGGGGTTGCAAGCGGTTTTTTGCCCTTGCGGCGTCGTTTTCGATTTTTTATTTGACGCAAAGCGTTTTCTACCACGGGTAGGCGTCTATGTTTGCGCTAAAGCGATATTATGCACGGTAGACGCTTGTTTGCGCATTGTGTCAAATTGAGACCATTTGCAAATTATCGCGGGGGAACATACGTTTATGCCTAGACACACCGTTTCTTGTGTTTACTGCGCGCCTCCAGCGCTGAATAGTACGGCCCTACCGCGCAAATGGTTAGTTGGGGCCGAAACCTGCAAGCAAGCTTGCAGCCCGCCT
Organism: Ruegeria sp. BHSB064; assembly: GCF_059613205.1. Taxonomy (NCBI): domain Bacteria; kingdom Pseudomonadati; phylum Pseudomonadota; class Alphaproteobacteria; order Rhodobacterales; family Roseobacteraceae; genus Ruegeria; species Ruegeria sp. BHSB064. Next base: position 14,394 of record NZ_JBXWSB010000017.1, on the reverse strand, counting down.
AAGGGCGGGTTCGAAAAGTTTCGGATATGCCCTAAAGGGCATGTTTTTTTGCTTAGATTAGGAAGGGTTTGGTTGTGGAGTTGAGTGATGTTCAGATGGCGTTGCTTGCAATTTCCGACCGGTTGCGGGCCGAGCTTAAGGACGCGCGGTCCGCTGGTGATGAATTAGCGGTCGCAAGGTTGGAGGGCCAACTTGTCGCGAACCGCCTTGCTATGCGCGCGCTGGATAACAGAGCGTTTAACCGCCTAACTATTTTGGGGGCTGGTAAATAAAAAGAGGGGCATGAAGCCCCCCTTTACGCGCTGAACTAGCTTTGGTTTAACCGGCGGCGCGCACTGCCTAGCTTTTGTTAGCACTTGCGTTTAACCGTGTCTAGCACTTTTTCTTCCACGGGATGAACGCGCGGGAGCCGCCCGTTCCCTTTCTGGCCTCGCGGCTATCAGGTTTACACTTGACGCCCTTATCTTTGGTGCGCGATGGCTCGTCTGCTGATTGCATTGCGGCCAACGAATTCGCAGGCTCATGCACTACGCTTGAACGCGTCCGGGCGTCCGTCGATATCCTTGAGTTTGCAGAAGGGGTTGATGGCTTGGTGATCACGGAACCATTGTTCGAACGTAAATCGCCCTGGGCGTTTTGTGTCCGTGACGTACTTCGCTTGCTGGTCCGTGTACCACGCTCGAAAGTCCTTTCTTTCTTGCGCATTAGTTCCTCTTCGACAGCGCGCGCACGGGTTTGGGCCGCCGCAGCGCTTGCGGACCTTTGCCTTCCAGTTGCCGAGGTGTTCTTGCCACGCCCACTCGTCGTACTCGTCGGTTTCCGTTTCTTCGATTTCGCCATAGAATAACCCTTCCCAATCTTTTTCTACTTCCACTACGGACGCCAGCAACGTATTCCACTGCGGGCAGTCGCGCCCGTTTTGTTCGTTGCTGAGTTTGTTGATTTGGTGGAGCCGGTTCAGCAGGTATTCCCTTTGCTTTCCCTTTGGCCACCAAAAGCCGGAGTATCCCGGCGGTTTCAGTTTGAGCGATACGGGGACCGTCAAGCGGCGTTCCCAATCGTCGCACTGTTGTTCCAACCACCGGAAGCCGATAGGTGGAACTTTGGACATGCGGAAGTAAGACGCGCCGTGATTCTCGGCTTTGGTTTCCCGCATGGTTCCTGCCGACCGGACAATGTTGAACATGTCCTTGAGGCAGTATTTCAGAACGTAGGCCATACCTTGCTGGCCGGGTTCCTGAAGGTAGATGTGTCCATGGTCCCAAAAGGACCAATGCACGTTTTCCTCAAGTCGCATTGCGTCTATCGGTTTGAAGTAGAAGTCCTGCCATTTGCCGAGTTCGTCAATCGGTCGTTTCGAGAACAGGACCATATGCCAGTGGACCCGACCACGTTTTGAGCCTCTTTCGCCTGCAATGATGTAAGAGATTTCATTGCGCGCTTCGTATTTCCGGTAGTATTCCTCGCGAAGGCGTTTGAGGAAGGCTTGAACGTCTGAGTAGTGGAATGCCCGAGCGCGCGGGGGCAGGTTGCCCTCTGCATCGTTGCGGTATGAAAGGCGTAGCACCAGAGCGTTGCCCATGGTTGCCTTCTCCGCCATGCAGCGCGCGACCCAATCGTTTTTGCGGGCATTGATGCATTCGTTACAGACACGACAGGCGAACTCTATGGTTCCCTCGTCGGTGTAAGCGGTTTGTGGATTAGAGCACATTAACTTTGCGTCCTAAGTGTCAGTAATTGCATACAGGAGCGAGAGGGGTATGCGCGGAACGGTGGCCGTGTTTCTTAACACGACCACGTTCCGCTAGGGCTGGTGCGCTAATGCGCCAGCCCTCTTTTTCTGCCAGTTCAACGGCACTTTCTCGCGCGATTTCGGAGCAGCTAAGCCACTCCTGCCACGTGAAAGGACGCCATCCGTTTCGGATGCGCCAGCCGTTTGCCTTTAAGTGGCCCGAGGTTAGTCGGGCACACTGTTTTGCTGAGCCTTTTGGCCAGACGTAATGCGCTTTTGGCATCACGTCTGGTTGCGTTTCTGGGGGTAGGGGCCAGAGGTTCATTTGTTGCCGTACATCTTCTTAAGGACTGGCTCGAGTTCTTTAGCCAAGTTTTTAACTGGCCCCATAAGAGGATGCGGCTTGCCCTCATAGGCGAAGTCCGGCAGGCGAAGATCGCGCCACAAGCGCTTGTATTCCGTGGGCAAAACCTCTTCGAACCGCGCTAGTAATGCCCTTTGGTCCGGCGGATGCGCTTCGCCCCTCATTAGGACTTCTACGCGGTGGCGTTCGCGAACCTTGCGCCAGTCCTTGAGTTCGATATGGGCCATATCCCAGCCCCAATCGTAGCCGTATTCGAGTTCTACCCCGAATTTCGCCGCCACCATGCGCGCACAGCCGTTAAGGGTATCCCAATACTCAGACGAAACGTTCCACCCTTTGCCGGGGTGTATGATATCCACGGCTTCATAATATTGGTGAGGGCTTTCCCACGCACCGGCTTTCGAGCGGCCTTTGGCCTTGAGTTGTTGTTGCCGTTCCGGCGTTCGATAGCACTCAATGATCTTTGCCGGATATCCCGCATCTTCCATTGCCTTGACGATTTGTTGCCCGATGTAAAACATCGGCCCGTCTTGGTAGCAAAAGACGGTTTGCCGTTTAGGAACTTGCATCTTTTCGTGCGGGAATACCGCCGCCAGAATGTTCCCGAAGTAGGTTCTCACGTTCATTTTGTTCGTCCAGTTCTTTGGCCCGGTGAAGGAGGGCTATAATGCCCTCCACTAACCACGGTTGCAGTTGCACTTACTTTTCTTCCGGGGTTTCCGGCGGGGTTTCTGCCGGGGTTTCTGGCGGGGTTTTGTTGTCGGTTTCATCAATCACCTGTGGTTGGGGTTGAGGTTGGGGCTGCTGGACCTGATTGAGTTGCCGCATTCGCTTTTCAAGGCGTTCGACAGATTTGTTGGATTGCTCAATCAGGCGTCGCATGTTGGCCTCTGCCGCGCTTGCAAGCGTCGGTTTGAAATCGGGGTTTGCACCGGTTTCCGAGTAGCCGGGTCCGTAGGCCATGGCAGTTACATTACGCCCGTTCGGGAGCCGGGCGGTGACACCCATTGTAAGATCAAGGGTCCAGTCCTCATCCATCAGTTTGAGGTATTTACGGCCCTCATGGATGCCGGACGGCAATCCTAATGACCACATTTCGTCACCTTCGTGATTGAATGCGACGATTTCTCCGCCGGACGCCGGTACGATTAGCGTCGCTCGGGAGAGTTGTTGATAGTTGAGATCGTTCATGGTTTTCACTTTCTTTGAGGGAAAAGGGACAGAAATCGTCCTGGACGATTTCTGTCATTGGTTTTTAGGGTTGTTGCTCATCGAACAGATCGTCGTTGTCGATTGAGACGAGGTTTTCGACCGGGGTCGGGCCGAATTGGATCGGCGTGATGATCCGTGCGACACCCTCGTGCCAGTAACGGACCACTTCGGCGGTCTCATCCGCGAAGGGGTGGTGCGGAATATCGTCCGGGTAGATGACCGAGTGAGGGGTAACGGACATTGGCACTTCCAGTTGCCAAATGGCCAGTTCGTTTTCGACAGTGGTTTTGTCGAGATTGCGAGTAAAGCCGTAGTCCTCATAGTTGCGCAACAGGTGGTTGTTGCCGACGTAGAACGCGGTTGTATCCTCATCGGCCAAGGTGACTTCGGAGTTTAGTTGCCGCATTGTGACCGGAACCGGATCAAGCATGAGTTCATCTGCCGCGTAGTTGCGCGCGCCCCAAGGTTCCGCGAGCACGGGGTGGGGGCGGTTGACCAAGGTTTCGTCCGGTTTCAGAGCAGCCAGCGTAATGACCACGCCGCCGAATTCGGTCTTTGGAACAGTCAGGGTAAAGCGTTTCTGATAGACCAGATTGGATTGACGCATGTTCAGGCTTGGCCCGTCCATTGCGCGCTCCATATAGGCTTCAAAAGGCTCTTCCATCTCATAGAGGACGACGGGTTGCTTGCCGGGGTCGATGGAAAGGCCGTGCACCCAGCGTTGGAGCATCTCTTCGCCGTGTTCCGGGTTGTCGTTGACAAGCTTGCGCATGGCGCGGACCAGTCGGTCCTGACGTTCAGCCAAGTAGAAGTCTTGAAGGCTGATATCTGCCGTATCGGCCAGATCGACAAAGACGTCAGGCCAGCCGGACACGGGGTCGCTTCGAATTGCGATGCCGCTATCGACGTATTCGTTTTGTACCCAAGCGTCGACGCTTTGAGGCAACCCCGGCTTCGCGCTATCGCGCATTTTGATGGGGTGGGTGCCGTATTGGTTGCCGGTTTCATCGTCCTTCATTTGGATACCCAGACCGTGTACCGGGATCGATCCTTCAAGGTTCACTTTGCCATTTACGCGATCTTCCGGGTCAAGAACGCCGTTAAGGCGATCCAGCGCGGTTTGTCCGATAAGGGCAGGGGTGACGGTCATGCACGTGCTATCCAGCAACTGCGCCTTGTCATACTTGCGTTGCCGCAGGTGGTTGACTGCACAGATGTAGGCGAGGCGGGTGGCTTCATTGACCATTTTGACGGAGCCGACAGACGTGGGGTTGATGCCGCAGCGTTGGGAGATTTCGTTTTCGGGTTCGAGGCCGAACAACGGGTTTCCGCTCAGCAGTTTTTCCCGGACAACCTCAGCGTTGCCGGGGTAGGCGTCGCCGGGGTTTTTCAGCGCATCCATTGCTTGCGCAGGGACGTAGACACTGATCACTTGCGCTTTCATGCGCGAAATCATGCGACCCGGGATTGGGTCGAGTTCCATTGTGATTGTCTGATCGATCACACCCGCTTCACTTTCGCGAAGAGCGGTTGCGTAGACTGGGGCCAGCTTACCGCCCCGGAAACGTCCGGCAGGTTTGCGGCGTTCGCGACGGATACCACGAGGCATTTGATACTTTGACATTGTTGTTCATCCTTTTGTTTTTGAACAGGTTTAAGGGGCCGACCGTCAGTCAAAGACGGTCGGGTAATACTCACGCATGTAGTCCTTGCGCTCTTGATCGGAGCGCGGCTTTTTGGGGGTTTTGGTGCGTTCGCGCTCGTACCACTCTTCCCAGAGTTTGTCGTTGCGCCGTTCGCTGAGTTTGTCGCTGATATGTTGACCAGCGCGATAGCCCCATTGGGGGAGGCCGAATACTAAAGCGGTCATAACCTCATCGATCCCCCAGGGCTCGCCATCAGAGCCGGGGACGACTATCGGTTTATTGAAGGTTCCCGCGTTGTTGAGTTCGGTAATTCCCGCGCCAGTTGAATATGGCGCGGCCTCAATTTCGCGGTTTGGGGCTAGTGTTCCGCCAAGACTATCAGGCCCAGCATAATCAGACTGGCTATCACCATCAGTATGAGAATTGCCACCAAACAGTCGCGAAGCATCAGCTTTATTCCTATCATAAATTCCGCCTTTAGGCGGTTCCAAGATAGTGCGCTGATTGAGTTTTTCCAAGCGCTGCTTTTCGACTTCCAATTCTGCGCGGCGCATGTTGGCCGCTTCTAAGTCTGTGAGAGCCGTTGACAGCGAATGGAAACTATCGGCTAGTTCAGGTCCGGTTGCGCCGGCTGAGGAGCCGAATTGCGGGGCATAGCCCTGTGATCCACCACCGCCAGAGTAAATCGCGCCGGAGGCAGCGCCGCCGTTTGGTGCCATAAGCAGCGGGTTGTAACCCGCGCGTTCCAGCGCTTCGCGTTGGCGTTGGTAGTAGGTGTAGTCGAGATAATCCGCGCGGGCCTCTGCATGGCCGCGCAGGATATCTTCGCGTTTTTCCGCGTGCGCACGGTTGGCAGCATAGTAGCGCTGTTGCGCTTCCATCATTTGCCAATCGTGCACACGTGCTTTGTAGTCGCTGTCACCGCCGACGCCAAAAGCGCCAAGGACGGTTCCAGCGACGTTTGCGGCTGCTCCCCATGCTGCAGGACCCCACATATCAGCGGACCTTGTTGCGGTCGAAATACGAGAGCGTCAGGTCAATGCCGACGCCGAGCAGGAGAACGACTGCCGCCGATACTTGCTCTACATCCGCAATGGTGCTAGCACCGGCTACGAAGGTTCCAACTGCCGTGCCGATGCGCCGGACAAGCGGTTCCAGAAGTTCCGTTACCAAAAATTTCCGCATTTTCTTGCCTTTCACTTAAAGTGTAAAAAGGCGCATAATTGGTATTATGGTAATTTAGCAGAAGTAGCTTGTCTAACGTTACGCACACGTACACTGTTTCTACACTGGCTTAAAGCGTTCAGGAACGTACATGAACTTCAAAGATAAAACAGTTGTTGTAACGGGCGCCGCGCACGGCATTGGTCGTGGATTGGCCGAACGGTTTGCTCATGAAGGCGCGCGTGTTGTGTGTTCGGACATCAACCAAGACGGTGCGCAATCTCTGGCCGCTCAGATAAATGGGCATGCGTTTGCCTGCGATGTCTCCAGCGAGGACCAAATCAAGGCGTTGATCGACTTTGCTGAAGACGAAGTCGGCCCAATCGATATGTTCTGCGCGAATGCCGGAATTTTGACGCTCGGTGGAATCGAAACTGCGGATGAAGATTGGGACCGGATTTGGAAAATCAACGTGATGTCACATGTTTGGACAGCACGGCATCTGGTTCCCCGCATGATTGCCCGCGGCAGCGGATACATACTGACGACCGCCTCAGCTGCCGGTTTGTTGAACCAACCAGGTGCAGCCCCGTACGCTGTCAGTAAGCACGCAGCTGTTGGATTTGCCGAATGGCTTGCGCTGACATACGGATCACAAGGTTTAAAAGTCTCGGTTTTGTGCCCGCAAGCGGTCCGTTCGAAGATGACCGAAGGTCACGAAGTCTCGGTTGCATCCATTGACGGAATGCTGGAACCCAGTGACGTCGCCGAAGCCTGCATCAAAGCAATACAAGCCGAACAGTTTCTTGTACTACCACATCCTCAAGTTTTGGATTACATGCAGCTCAAAACCGCTGATTATGACAGGTGGTTGTCCGGAATGTCTAAGTTACATCAGAAGTTTACCAGCCAATCTTAGCGTTTGAGATGAGCCTTGCGCATCAACCCTTCCTGAGCGACCGATGCCACCAAAGTACCATCTTCGGAGTAGATTGATCCGCGATTAAAGCTGCGCCCCTGCCCCGTCCAAGGTGAGTCCATCACATAGAGGTGCCAATTCTGAAACTGAACAGGCGCATGGAACCAAAGCGCGTGGTCTAGGCTCGCGCCATTGAATTTGCCACTAAACCAGCTCAGACCATGCGGACGTAAACCTGAAGACATGAGGTTCATGTCAGACGCATAGGCCAGTAAAAGATGCTGTGTTTTTGCATCGGTCGAAGCCGCTGCAGCCATGCGAAACCAGGTCTGGTTCCGGTCATCAGATACTTTTGGAACAAACAGATCCAAAGGGTCCACGTCGCGCACCTCGATCGGGCGTTCACGCAATAATTCACCGCGCAAGCGTTCGGGTACGCGGTCTACATAGGATTGCCGCAACTCAGACCGGGATGGGTAGCTCTCGGGCGCCTTCACGGATGGCATTGAATGCTGGTGATCCCAGCCTTCGTCCTGAACATGGAAAGATGCAGACATGTTCAGAATTTGTTTGCCGTGCTGAATGGCAACTACGCGACGAGTTGTGAAAGACCCTCCATCTCGCGCTCTATCAACTTGATAAATAACGGGCTTTTCAGGATCACCCGGGCGAATGAAATACGCATGTAGAGAATGACACAAGCGGTCTTCAACCGTCCGATAGGCAGCAGCCAACGCCTGTGCAATAACCTGTCCGCCAAAGATACGTGTCGGCGTTTCACCACCCGAACCCGTGCCTCGGAACAAATCAACTTCCAGTCGTTCAATATCCAGAAGATCCAGTAAGACACGTTCCGCTTCGGTCATCTTAAGCTCGTACAGTTATGTAATCGCGCCTTGGGTACCAGCCCGGTTGAGATCATTCAATCATGGCCGCATGAACCAGTGCCTTTAGCTCGGCACGGGACGGGTATGAGCTGGATGGCGACAACTGGGTTAAGAAAACGGCCGTTAGGTCGTTCTGCCAATCGATCCAGAAATAGGTCGAAGCCATGCCGCCCCAGCTGAAATCTCCAATCGAGCCCGGCACCCGCACACGTCCGGGGTTCAATACAACCGACCCGGCAAGACCAAATCCCATTCCCTCCATAGGTTGTTCAGCAAAACTTTTTGACCCCATCGAGGCGATGTCCCCCGGCAAATGATTGCGCATCATGAACTCGATGGTCTTCGGCCCAAGCAGGCGCTGCCCGTTTCCAAAGCCGCGATTGCGTAACATATCTGCGAACTTAGCGTAGTCATCAAGCGTCGAGATCAGCCCGCCACCGCCTGAAAAGGTTGTGGTTTCGAAGAACGGTGATCTGGCACAACTGTCGACCAATCGCAGGCTTTCATCGCCTTGATTGGCAGAGTTCAGCGCCATGGCGTCCCCAGTGAGGGGTGTGTAGAGCGAGGCAAATCGGTCCCCTGCCCCAGATGACACCAAAAAACCGGTCTCGCGCATGCCCAACGGTTCAAAGATATGCTGTTCAAAGAACTGCGCTAGCGTCTGGCCAGAGACAACCTCGATCACCCGGCCCAGAACATCGGTGCCGACCGAATATTCCCAGCGGGTGCCTGGTTGAAATGCGAGCGGAAGACCAGCCAAATCTTGCACGCGATCTGCCAGAAGTCCTTGATTTGGTTTGAACATGAGATCTTGCTCATCCATGGCTTCGGGCAGAATTCCAGGGTTGAACGGATAGCTGAAGCCGCTGGTATGCGTCAGCAACTGATGCAGAGTTGGCGTTGGCGCATCTTCGGTCTGGTCTATGGTTTCAGCTTCGGGAACAAGCGCACGCATCTCTTTGAATTCAGGCAAGAATTCCGACAATGGAGCGTCCAAATGAAACAGACCGCGTTCAACCAACATCATCAAGGCAACGGATGTGATCGGCTTTGTCATCGAGTAGATGCGTACCAACGTGTCGCGCTCAAATTGCAGATCGTTTTCCACTGACCTGAGACCACTTGCATGAAAAAAAGCTTCGGACCCGTTTTGGCGCAGTAAAAAGGACGATCCTGCATACTTCCGTTGCTCGACATAGCTGTCCATCCAGATCCGAATTCGATCCAGGCGCGACTGATCAAACATCACTGGCTGTAAAGGCATGTGACTTCTTTCATCCAATTTTCTTCTTTGAGTGTGTCGGTTTGAGGTCTGAGTTAACAGCGAAAATTTCGGGTTATCCTCGGTTTCGTCTTAGACGACACAAGCTTGTCCTGCGATGAGGTGTTAGAGTGCGGCTAACCCGGATTCGCAGTGTACTGATCAGAGCAGAGCCTCCAAAACGGATGGAAGGGATCATCATGACGCAAAACATCGATTTTGTTTACGACTTTTGCAGCCCAAATGCCTTTCTGGCCCACAAAGTGCTGCCGGATCTGGCCGCACAGCACGATGTTGAGATCAACTATGTTCCTGTTCTTCTACCGATCGTCTTCAAGGCGACCCATAACCAAAACCCGTTTCAAGCGTTTTCAGAAAACCGCCAGAAAACAGCCTATCTGACCCATGATCTTCACCGCTTTGCGCGGCGGCGTGGGTTGAGTTTTCACATGAGCCCGCATTTCCCAATGAACACCAAATTCGCAATGCGCGGGGCTCATTTCGCGAGAGGTAAATCTTGGGAAACCAAGTACATAGATGCAATTTTTGATGCAATTTGGGTACATGGGCAAAAAGTTGACGAACTGGCGGTTCTTGTCGACATTCTGCACGAAAACGAATTGCCCGTTCGCAAAATCCGTGAAGCCATGACCGGCCCTGACGTCAAACAAGACCTGAAAGATCAAACCAAAGCCAATGTTCGCCGCGGCGTTTTTGGCGTTCCTACCGTGTTCGTCGGGACCGAGATGTTTTTTGGCAAGAACAGCCTGCCGAACGTAAAGGTAGAGTTAGAGCGGACACAAAGCGATTGATTCCTGAGGCTTACACAGTCAATTGAATGTTTTGCGCAGCGCATCCAGCCCGTGCCGCGCAAACAATGGGACATAGGCACCATATGCTTTGGCCCGTTCCGGATCCGAGGCATTTCCGTCCAAAGCGCGCTTGTAGACGCCTTGCAAAATGCCTGCCATACGAAAGAAGTTGAAGGCCAGGTAGAACCCGAAGTTGTCAATTCCCTGCAAACCCCGTCGCTTGCAATATTGGGCGACAAAAGCCTGATCACTGGGCAGACCCAAGCTGGCGCGGTCTATCCCCGCCAGGCCGCGCCCCTGTTTTCCCGGCGGCAGCTGCCATTGCATGATCACCGCGGCCAGATCCGCATATGGATGGCCAATCGTAGACAATTCCCAATCCAACACACCGATGCAGTCCGTGCGGTCCGGCGCAAACATCAGGTTGTCGATGCGATAGTCTCCATGCACCAAGGTGCGCTGCCCATCATCCGCAGGAACCGAGTTTTCAAGTTCAGATGCCAAAGCATCCATGTCTTCAATCACCGACGTTTCGGACGCACGATATTGCTTGGTCCAACGCGATATCTGCCTCTCATAGTAGTTACCGGCAGGGCCGAAATCGGACAGACCGACAGCATCGATGTCGACCATATGCAAGCTGGCAAGCACCCTGTTCATTTCGTCCAACATCGCAGTGCGCGTTTCATTGCTTTCGCCTTGCAGGGTTGGTTCGGGAAAGACTCTGCCGCGCAAGCGCTCCATCACGTAGAAGGCTGAACCAATTACGGTGTCATCCTCGCACAACAGGAACATTTCAGGCACCGGAACCTGACTGCCTGACAGCGCGCGTTGCACTCTGAATTCACGATCAACGGCATGGGCTGATTTCAGTAACACCCCCGGGGGTTTACGTCGAAGCACATAAGTGGCTTGGGGCGTTCGAAGCTCAAAAGTCGGGTTGGATTGCCCAACCGTGAATTTGGTCGCCTCCAACGGTCCCTTATATCCTGAAAGATGCGTGCCGAGGTACGTATCCACGGCAACCAGATCGAGATTGGTGTCATTGCTCATGGCTTATCTTCCGATCACAAGGCTTCTGCAAAAATATTGCCAGCAGTCACCACATTGATCCCGCCCGAAACCGGAATTACCGCTCCGGTCACATAGCTGCCGCCCCGGCCGCACAGAAACAGCATGCACCCTGCAATGTCTTCGTCACGTCCCACCCGGCCCAGAGGCACAGATTTGCCAACTTTATCCCGAGTGGTCTCGTCCGCTGTGGCAAAAGCCGTCATCCGGGATACAAACGGCCCCGGTGCCAGTGCGTTGACCGTGATGTGGTACGGAGAAAGCTCTTTTGCCATGATCTTTGTCAGATGCAGAACCGCAGCTTTAGACGCCGAATAGCTATAGGCCCCGTCCCCCATGGGCACTTCACCCATCACAGACCCTACATTGACAACACGGGCGGGATCGTCGGCAGTTCCTGACTTCATGAGCATAGGCAAAAGCCTTTGGGTCAATTCGAATATCCCCGTCACATTGACAGACATCACCTTGTCCCACGCATCATAGGGAAACTGCCCCAGTGGCGCGCCCCACGACACACCCGAGTTATTCATAAGAATATCAAGTGTTTCTGTTCGCTTCAGAATATCTGATACAAGGCTGGCTATACCTGCCTCGCTGCCTATATCGCCCGCAAAGCCCTCGGCGTGCCCTGGCGCACCCAACGCGTTAAGCTCAGCTGCAACCTCGGCGCAGGCGTCCCCTTTGCGCGAGGCGATCAAAACGCGCGCGCCTGCTTGCACGAGCGCTTCCGCCGCCATTCGCCCGATGCCTGTTGCGCCACCTGTGACAAGTGCGGTTTTGCCCTCAAGCGAAAATAGGGTGTCTGGCGTCATTCTGGTGCTCCTCACTCTCGTTGATGCCTGTCAGAGCTTGCCCTGTTCCACCTGTTACCGTTACGACAGGCGGCCGTCGTTCACGTTGACAAACTTTAAAGCGGCACCAAAACTTCCCAAAGACAAGTTACAGGCAGAACAGAGGTCGTATGCAAGCATTACTCAGCGTCGCGCCGGGCGGGCCCGAAACACTGGAGCTTACCACCCTGCCCGACCCTCAGCCCGGTAAAGGCCAGCTTTTGGTTGCTGTTAAAGCTGCAGGTGTGAACTTTCCCGATACATTGATCATTCGGGACCTGTATCAGATTAAACCGCCACGCCCCTTTGCTCCCGGTGGCGAAATCGCAGGCGAAGTGCTGGCATTGGGCGAAAACGTGACTGGTTTCGAGGTCGGCGATCGCATTCTTGCCCTGACGGGGCATGATGGCTTTGCGACCCACGCGACGATCCGGGCCGACACTGCCATCAAAATACCTGAGAGCATGCCGTATGAAGACGCCGCTTGTTTCATTTTCACCTATGGCACCTCCTATCACGCGCTTAAAGACAGGGCTGACCTAAAGACAGGCGAAACACTATTGGTGTTAGGTGCCGCTGGTGGTGTCGGATCTGCAGCCATTGAACTTGGCAAAGCTATGGGCGCCAAAGTGATCGCGGGCGTTTCATCGTCTGAAAAGGCCGCGTTTTGCCGCCAGATTGGAGCAGATGAGGTCATCATCTATCCGCAAGATTTGGACAAAGACGCGCAAAAGGCTTTCTCTGCCGAGGTCAAGAAAATCGCCGGGCCCAATGGCGTGGATGTCGTTTATGACGCGGTGGGTGGTGCTCTGGCCGAACCCTCGTTGCGCTGCATGGCGTGGAACGGGCGCTATCTTGTGGTTGGCTTTCCGGCAGGTATTCCCAAAATCCCCCTAAATCTGCCTTTGTTGAAGGGATGCCAGATTGTCGGTGTATTCTGGGGTGCGTCCGTTTACCGCGACCCCAAAGGGCATGCTCGGAACATTTCAGATCTGTTCGCCCTTCATGCATCCGCGCAAGTAAAACCACACATCAGTGCCCGGTTTCCCCTTGCACGCGCCTCTGAGGCACTTGAGCAAATGTCGCAGCGATCCGTGCTTGGAAAACTGGTCATAACGATGGAATGAGCTAAACCCGAAAATACAGCTTTTGGACAAGTCTTGCACCAAAGCCGCAGGCGAAGCTTTGTTGTGTGAAGCTAGGTAGACAACCCGGCCTTTAGATGTCTATGAACCACTAATGGGGATTGTGAAGACATGCATAAAGTACTGGTATTAAACGGCCCAAACCTCAATTTGCTTGGCACGCGTCAGCCTGAGGTCTACGGCAGCACAACTTTACACATGATCGAAGAACGTTGCGTGCAGCACGGCGCGTCTGTTGGGCTGGATGTCGCGCATCTTCAATCCAACCACGAAGGTGTGTTGCTTGACGCAATCCATGCCGCGCGTGGCGTGCAATCAGGTCTAGTTCTAAACGCCGGTGCCTTTACACACACGTCAATTGCGTTGATGGACGCTATTGCCTCGGTCGAACTGCCGTTGGTCGAGGTGCATCTTTCCAATATTCATGCCCGCGAACCGTTCCGGCACAAATCCTTTATCGCGCCGGTTGCTCTGGGTCAGATTTGCGGCTTTGGTGCGCAAGGTTACATTCTGGCTCTGGATGCACTGTCCGCGCATTTGAAAGCGGGTGACGCGGCATGACACTCAAAGAATACCTGCGCTACGTCAGCTACACCAAAACCATGGAAGACCTGTGGGATGCGCATTGTCGTCAAATGGGTAAGTACGGATTCGATCGCCTGATTTATGGATATACGGTCTACAGAACGGCGACGTCTTTGGGCGACCCTGAAGACTTTGTAATTCTGACCAACCATAAGCGCGCTTATGTGGACGGTTTCCTGAAGGGCGGCCTTTATTTTCATGCTCCCATGTTGAAATGGGCATTGGACAATGAAGGAGCTGCCAGCTGGAAAATGATTCAGGACATGAACTCCAGCGGAACTTTGACGAACGAAGAACGCAAAGTGTTCGAGTTTAACAAGTCCATGGGTGTTGTGACTGGCTATACAGTCAGTTTCAACTCGGTCTCCATGCGGTCCAAAGGTGCGATTTCACTTTCGGCTCAAAACGGGATGAGCCAGGAGGAGATCGATGCAGTCTGGGAAGAGCATGGCGAAGACATTCTGTTGATGAACAACGTCGCGCATCTGAAAATTCTCACTTTGCCCTTCAACCCGCCAAACCGTGCTTTGACGAAACGGCAGCGAGAAGCTTTGCAATGGGTGGGAGACGGCAAAACCACGCAAGACATCGCGCTGCTCATGGGGCTGACCTCTGCCACTGTGGAAAAGCACCTGCGACTCGCGCGCGAAGCGTTGTCGGTCGAAACAACGGCGCAAGCCGTTCTCAAGGCGTCGCTACACAATCAGATGTTCATTATGGAAGCCTGACCGCTAGATTTTGACGCTATCCCGCGTCAGTTTAC
>NZ_JBXWSB010000016.1:0-59948 GCF_059613205.1 Ruegeria sp. BHSB064 | reverse complement strand
TCTGAGGCGAACGAGAAAGCCTTCAAGATGGTCCGTCAGATCGCGCATAAGCGCTATGGCGGCAAGAAAACCAAAATCCTGTATCGCGACCGCGACTACCACGGCTCTACGTTGGCAGCGATGTCGGCCGGAGGTCAGGACGAACGCAACGCGCAATACGGTCCTTTCGCCCCTGATTTTGTCCGCGTGCCGCATTGCATGGAATACCGCAAGCACGAGCTGGACGGCGCACCCGAAGAGAATTTCGGCGAATGGGCCGCAAACCAGATCGAAGAGGTTATCCTGCGCGAAGGCCCAGACACCGTGGGTGCACTCTGCCTTGAGCCTGTTACAGCCGGTGGCGGCGTGATCGAAGCGCCCGAGGGCTACTGGCCGCGCGTGCAGGAAATCTGCAAGAAATACGACGTGCTGCTGCATATCGACGAGGTTGTCTGCGGTGTCGGCCGGACCGGCACATGGTTCGGATATCAGCAATACGGCATCAAGCCAGACTTCGTGACCATGGCCAAAGGCGTGGCCTCCGGCTATGCGGCGATTGCCTGCATGGTCACCACCGAGGAAGTCTTTGACATGTTCAAGGACGACGCGTCGGATCCGCTGAACTATTTCCGCGACATCTCGACCTTTGGCGGCTGTACCGCCGGTCCTGCTGCGGCGATTGAGAACATGCGCATCATCGAAGATGAGAACCTGCTGGGCAACTGCACCGACATGGGCAACCGCATGATGGGCAACCTGCAGGCGCTGATGGAAAAGCACAAAGTCATCGGCGACGTGCGCGGCAAGGGTCTGTTCTTGGGGGCCGAACTGGTCGCAGACCGATCCACCCGCGAGCCGGTGGATGAGAAGCAGGCACAGGCCGTTGTCGCCGACTGTATGGCGCAGGGCGTGATCATCGGCGTCACCAACCGCTCGATCCCCAGCCGCAACAACACCCTGTGCTTCTCGCCTGCACTGATCGCAACAGCGGATGACATCGACCAGATCACCGACGCGGTCGATGGCGCGCTGGGGCGTGTTTTCGGGTAAGCTGACCGAATATTAAAAAAAGAAAAACCGGCACATCGAGTGTCGGTTTTTTTTGTGAATAGTCGAAGTGCGGACAAAGCGGTCATTTTCTTGCGCCGAATCTTGTCATCCGTATGCTCATATTCACGACTGAACAAACGGAGCATTCTCCTAAATGAAGTTTTTCTCCCGCAGATATTTCTGGTCACTCTCAATGGCTTTGGTTTCGTTGACGACTGTACCAAGCCCTTCATTCGCACAAGTTTCGGAGAGTGTAACATCTCAAGTCATCTATGTTCCCTCCTACTCGCGAGTATTCACGCAGGAGGGGCGCAGCGAACCGCTCGCGTCTACCCTCGTTGTGCACAACATTAGTCTTCAATCAGAGATCAAAGTTGAGCGCGTCGAATATTACGACAGAGCGGGGCAGCTTCTGGAAACCCTCATAAATGAGCCCGTTCAACTGATGCCATTTGGGTCAATGAATGCGCTTGTACCTATTGGTAGCGTCGGAGACGGCATTGGCGCGAATTTCGTAGTCACATGGTCGGCAGAAGTTCCGGTGTCACCCCCTATCGTAGAAGCAATCATGGTCGGTGGAAGCGGCACTCAAGGGATCTCGTTTACAAGCCGAGGTCAGGTGTTGTCACAAGAACCGTAACACCGACCACTACTTTGCTTCTATGTGACCAGCTCGACCATTAAGCTAATACCTAAGCAACAGTGACTGGTTCTTTGCCACTGCGACTGGAGCTAAATTTGGGCTCAGAGCCGACATTCTCTACGTTCAAAAAAGGCCGCTCCAATCGGGACGGCCTTGAACTCGAAATCTCTCGAAAGAGGATCAGGCAGTCAGAGCGGCCAGCGTTTGGGCCACTCTCTGCTTTGCGTTTTGCCCAAAGCGTTTCGTCAATGCTTCAGGCTGTTCCTGCTATTTCAACATGACGCTGTTCCAGCTCGATTTGCCTATGCACCGCCACAGGATCAAGATCGCTTTCAGCGGGAGTGTCGATTCCAAAATGGCCGAAATTGTCTTCTCCGCGCACCAGCATTGCCGTATCGAGATCATGTTTGGTCTGACGTACATGCGCCGCAAGATACTGGATATTCAGCCCAATTCGGCGATCCTTACTTTTGTTCGGCATCGAGGCATGAAGCGTCCAACCATGGTGAAAACTCGCCTCGCCCGGACGCAGCGGACAAAGCTTAGCCTTGCTCTCATCAACTCCAAGAACAGTCTGCCCCTGCAAAAGAACGTTATCGTCATCTTCCGTTGTTTCATGGCTCATTACACCATTCGCGTGACTTCCCGGGAGCATTCGCATGCAACCGCTTTCCTCGTCCGCTGGCGACAAGGCGAGCCAAGCGGATACCTGGTCGTCATGACTCAGGCCCCAATACGTCAGATCCTGATGCCAACTGACATGCGAGGTCGAGCCAGGTTCTTTGATGATGTAGGTAACATTGTACAACAGAATGTCGGGCCCGATCAGCGCTTCGATGAGATCGAGCATCAGGGGGTGCGTAGCAAGCTTGTACGGCGAAGTTAGAATTGTGTGCGCTTTGGACTTATAATGCATGGACGCACCTAGTTGGTTTTCGGCCCATTCCATTGCGGCACGGTGTTCTTGCGCTTCGGATTCAGTCAGGATCGGAACACCACCTACATAACCGTCCCGATTGTAAGCGTTCGCCCAAGTTCGTACCCTTTGGTCGATTCCCATCGTCGCCTCCCACGAAATGACTAAGCAATCGTTAGTGGAAAAATATGACCTGCCAAGCCTGTTTCGGCTTTGGTTTGCGTCGGCGCCAATGAAAATTGAAACATACCGTACCGAATGCGCGCTTGGAGCTTTTCAACCCATGATGCAAAAAAGCCGCCCCAACTGGGACGGCCTTTCTTTCACTGTCTCTTTTCAGAGGATCAGGCTGTCAGAGCGGCCTGAGCTTTGGCGACAATCGCGCCGAACGCTTCCGGTTCGTGCACGGCCAGGTCGGCCAGAACTTTGCGGTCCACTTCGATACCGGCCAGGTTCAGGCCGTTGATGAAGCGGGAATATGTCAGTGCTTCGTCATGCGAACGGACAGCAGCGTTGATACGCTGGATCCACAGCGCGCGGAAGTTGCGCTTGCGGTTCTTACGGTCGCGGGTTGCATACTGGTTGGCCTTGTCGACGGCCTGACGGGCAACCTTGAAGGTGCTCTTGCGGCGACCATAATAACCTTTGGCAGCCTTAATGACCTTCTTGTGACGGGCGTGAGTTACGGTTCCACCTTTAACGCGGGACATCTCTTAATCTCCTCTTAGCGGTCGTAGGGCATGTAGCCCTTGACGATCTTGGCGTCGGGGGCGGACAGGGTGGTGGTGCCACGGGCGTCGCGGATGAATTTCTTGGTCCGCTTGATCATGCCGTGCCGCTTGCCGGCCTGGCCTGCCATGACCTTACCGGTCGCAGTCACCTTGAAGCGCTTTTTGGCGCTCGATTTGGTCTTCATCTTAGGCATTTCCGTCTCCTTTCGGGGTTCGGTTTCAAACGCGACTCGGCATGCCATCTCGGCCGGTCACGCGATCAGAAGCGCCATTTACGCAAGTTCCGTCATACTGGCAAGGGGGATTCGACCAGAATCTGCGCTTTGTGCGCGGTTGGTCTGACACCGGGGCGACGGTTGCCGCCCCGGTGGTTTGTGTTAGTGACCGAACTTGCGGATTTCACCGCTTTTCAACCGCTCGGCATAAGATGCCAGTTCCTGACGCACCACTTTCATCAGGAAGTAGAGCGCAAAGACGTTCACCACAGCCATCGCAAAGATTGCTGCATCCGAGAAGTCGATGACAGGACCAAGATTGGCAGCCGCACCGATGACAACGAAGATGCAGAAGATGATCTTGAACACCAGCTCTTTTGTATGGCCTTCGCCGAACAGGTAAGTCCAGGCTTTGAGGCCGTAATAGGACCAGCTGATCATGGTCGAGAAGGCAAACAGAACCACGGCAATCGCCAGGATGAAGGGGAACCAGCTGAACGCGCTGCCGAAGGCGGCAGAGGTCAGACTGACGCCGGAGTTGCCATCAACGGTGGCAATGGCGTTACCCGCCTCGTTCAGCATGTAGTTGCCCGTCGCCGGATCAACGATCAGCTGCTGCGTGATAATGATCACCAGCGCCGTCATGGTACAGATCACAACTGTGTCGATGAACGGTTCTAGCAACGATACGAAGCCTTCGGTGATCGGTTCCTTGGTCCGAACAGCCGAGTGCGCAATCGCGGCCGAACCCACACCCGCTTCGTTCGAAAACGCCGCACGGCGGAAACCCTGGATCAGCGCGCCAACCATGCCGCCTGCGACACCGAGCCCCGTGAAGGCGCCCGCGAAGATCTGACCAAAGGCCCAGCCGATCTGATCAGCGTGCATGATGATGATCACCAGCGCCGCCAGCACATACATCACGCCCATGAACGGCACGACCTTCTCGGTCACACGCGCGATCGACTTCAGACCACCTACGATCACCGCAAAGACAATGGCTGCAAAGACCAGACCCGTGATCCAACCGGGGTAATCCCCGACGATTCCTGCGATCTGCTGATGCGCCTGATTGGCCTGGAACATGTTGCCCCCGCCCAGCGCGCCAAGGATACAGAAGATCGAGAACAGAACCGCGAGGATCTTACCGCCGGGCAAACCCAGTTCGGCAAAGCCTTTGGACATATAGTACATTGGGCCGCCAGAGACGGTGCCGTCCTCGTATTCGTTGCGGTATTTCACGCCCAGCGTACATTCGGTGAATTTTGACGCCATGCCCAACAGGCCCGCGACGATCATCCAGAACGTGGCTCCCGGCCCACCGATCCCGATGGCAACCGCCACACCGGCAATGTTACCAAGACCAACAGTACCAGACAGCGCTGTGGCTAAAGCCTGAAAGTGACTGACCTCGCCGGCATCATTCGGGTCGGAATAGTCGCCTTTGACAAGGCTGATCGAGTGCCCGAAGAAGCGGAACTGGACGAATGCGAAATACAGCGTGAAAACCGTGGCCGCGACAACCAGCCAACCCACGATCCACGGAAATCCGGTTCCCGGAAACGGAGCGAAGATAAAGCTGACAAAGGGTCCGGTTGCGTCCGCAAAGGCCTGATTGATCTTGTCATCCAAGCCCGGCGCCTCTTGTGCCGAAGCTGCGGTGGCCATGAAAGCGGCAATCGCCGCAAGATACAGGTGTTGTAGCGTTTTCATTTTCCTGCCCACCTCAATTTACTACTGTGACCGGGACGTCGGCATGCATCACAAGGTTCTGCGTCGAACTGCCGAAGATGCGTTTCTTGATACCATCCGCCGAAGACCGGCCCACTACGATCTGGGAGCCGCCATTTTCGACCGTGATGGCATTCAGAGTTTCCGCCACATCGCCATGTCGCACGACACCCTGCGCCTCGAAACCAGCTGCTTTGAGGGCATCAACGGCAGGTGTCACGATACGTGACGATGCCAAAGCGACCTCTTCCTCGCGCCGTTTGTGGCGCAGGGCGTTTTCTTCCGGTGTTTGGAAAGTGTAAGGGGACCATTCTATCACATAGGCGACCAGCAGTTCGCATGTTCCGATCAGCTTTGCCAGATCTTTGGCAAAGGCAATCGCGCGCTCACCGGTCTCTGTCCCGTCGAGTCCTATGACAATCTTTGTTGTCATCTTGTTCCTCCGTTATTGTTGTTCAGTCCGGGGCCCGTGCCCCCGGCAGGACAGCCGGAACTTGGAACTTTGGCCAAGACTGCCCTTAGGTCATTTATCTGGAAATTCTACCCACGAATGAAGCCCATTGTGCCAAATTCGCCTGCACGGGTCAAATTTCGCTTATAAATCAAGTTTTTCGCGCACGAAAAAAAGATACGGCCGCTTCGCCAGCGGCCGTAAGTTGCCTTCCGTGACGCCCCGGGGGAAAGCCTATTCAGGATCTGTGCTGTAGATCAGGCGTTCATCGCAGGGGGCCACGCGAAGGATATTGGTGGTACCCGGAACGTTGAAAGGTACACCCGCCGTGACCACAATCTGATCCGCCTCGGACGCAAATCCACCGGCGCGCGCGGCGCGGGCCGCGTTGACCACAGCGCCTTTGAAGCGTTGCAGTTCGGGCGTCATCACGCAATTACAGCCCCAGCTCAGGCACAACCGGCGCGCCGTGCCGCGTTGCGAGGTCATGGCAATGATCGGGACGCCGGGACGCTCTCGCGCCGTCAAAGAGGCCGTTGTTCCGCTTTGGGTGAAACAGCAGATGGCCTTGATGTCCGTCTTTTCTGCAATCTCACGTGCGGCCGCTACGATGCCGTCGGCAACAGTGGTACCCTTGGCAGTACGCGAGGCGGAGATGATCTGGGTATAAGTCGGGTCGGCCTCAACCTCGATGGCGACCTTGTTCATGGTCTGCACGGCTTCAACCGGATACGCACCAGCCGCCGATTCCGCGCTGAGCATGATGGCGTCCGTGCCTTCATAAATCGCGGTCGCCACATCCGACACCTCCGCGCGGGTTGGCATCGGGCTTTCGATCATGCTTTCCAGCATCTGGGTCGCCACAATGACTGGTTTGGCCGCGCCACGGCACCTACGGACCAAACGTTTCTGGATCGGCGGCACAGCAGAGACCGGCAGTTCCACGCCCAAATCACCCCGCGCCACCATGATCCCGTCCGACGCTTCGAGAATATCGTCAAACGCCTCAACTGCAGCGGGCTTTTCAATCTTCGACAGGATTGCAGCACGACCGTCAGCCAAAGACCGGGCCTCGAACACGTCCTTAGCACGCTGCACAAAACTCAGTGCCAGCCAATCGACGCCCAACTGGCAGACAAACTCCAGATCGTCGCGGTCTTTGGCCGACAACGCCGCCAGCGGCAGCACGACATCCGGGACATTCACGCCCTTGCGGTTCGAGATGATACCGCCAACTTCGACCGTGCAATTGGCAAAATCCTGACCGCAGTCCTGAACGATCAGTCGAATCTTTCCATCGTTCACCAACAGGCGCGCGCCAGGCTCAAGGGCTGCAAAGATCTCGGGATGCGGCAGGCATACCCTGTTTATGTCCCCGGCAGCGGGATCAAGATCAAGGCGGAAGGCCGCGCCTTCTTCCAACTCTTCCGCTTCATTGGCAAAGACGCCCACGCGCAGCTTTGGCCCCTGAAGGTCGGCCAGGATCGCAATCGGGCTGTCCAGATCCTTTTCAACCTGACGAATGATCTTGTGACGCTCGCGGATCTCATCATGGCTTCCATGGCTCATGTTCAGACGGAACACATCCGCCCCGGCCTCGTGCAAAGCACGAATGGTGTCATAGTCACTTGACGCTGGCCCCAGCGTCGCCACGATTTTTACATTTCTCAGGCGTCGCATTGGTTTTGGTCTCCTTACGTCGTCTTACTTGCAGATCAGGGTGCAGCAAAATGTTACCGCAAACATTAGCTGAGTGCTTATTGCGCAATTCCCTTTTCAAAGCAACTGCCCTACACCTGCGACAAACTAGATGACAGGCTCATGACATACACCCCATTTTTCGTCCATGGCGCGGATCGACCGTCCCGCTGGCTGATCACATGTGACCACGCGACCAATACCGTCCCACCAGAAGTGAACGGAGGCGATCTTGGTTTGCCGCGTGAAGATATGGAACGTCACATAGCCTATGATGTCGGGGCATACGAAGTCTCCAAACATCTGGGTGAGATTTTGGACGCGCCGGTGATTGCCGCCAATTTCTCGCGCCTCGTGATCGATCCAAACCGTGGCGAGGACGACCCGACCCTGTTGATGAAGCTCTATGACGGTTCGATCATCCCCGGCAATCGCCACGCAGACGCCGCCGAGCGCGAACGACGCCTGAACATGTGCTATCGCCCTTATCACGATGCGCTGGCGCAGTTGGCCGCCCTGCCCCACGCGGTGATTGTCTCGATGCACTCCTTCACCCGCCAACTGCGCGGGCGCGAGCCACGCCCCTGGCACATCGGTGTATTGCACACGCCGGATGAACGGTTCTCGCGCCCACTGATCGAGCGGCTTCAAGCTGAAGATGACCTGTGCGTTGGCGTCAATGAACCCTATACCGGCGTGCTGCCCGGAGATGCGATTGACAAGCACTGTTCGGCGTTTGGCCGACCCAATGCTTTAATCGAGCTGCGCAACGACCTGATCGGCGACCATCAGGGTCAAAGAGAATGGGCTGAGCGATTGGCCGTGATCTTGCAGGATGCACTGGAAGCAAGCGACCTTTAAGCTTCTCAAGCTTTAAACCGGCTTTCCCCGCCTCGTGCCGTTGTGAGCGTTTCCTCTGATCCCCATATAATGAAGGAAAGGGGATCGTCGTGACACATGAGTTTCTGACAACGTTTTTCGGCTGGATGGCCTCCCTCAATATCGCGGTTCTTCTGTTCACCACTGTCATGGTCCTGGTGCTGCAGGATTGGATTGCGGGCATTCATGGCAAGCTGTTCCAAATGGAGCAGCCTGACGTGAAACGTGCGTATTTCAGGTATCTTGCCAATTATAAAATCCTGACTCTGGCCTTTTGCATTGTGCCCTGGCTGGCATTGAAACTGATGTAGGCGGGCCAGCCCACTTATTGTAACGAGGCTTCCGGGTTGTTAGGTCAAGCACAGAACACAATGCCACCCGGAGCAGCCTTATGGACAAGCAAACCGAAATCGAACTTCAGGCCGCGGCGTTCCGTCGGCTGCAAAAGCACCTGATGGAAGACCGAACCGACGTTCAGAACATCGACATGATGAATCTGGCCGGTTTCTGTCGCAACTGCCTGTCGCGCTGGTATCAGGAAGCTGCCAACGACAAAGGCATCGAGATGGGCAAGGACGAAGCCCGCGAGCTTTTCTACGGCATGACCATGGATGAATGGAAAGCCAACTATCAAACCGATGCGAGCCCCGAAAAACAGGCGGCTTTCAAAGTCGCTTTCGAAGAAAATGTAACGAAAAAGGGCTGAGCCCAAATAAAAAGCCCGCCAAATCGGCGGGCCTTTTCTTCAGATCGCTGCCTTGCGGCTTTCGTCCAGATAGATTTCACGAAGGCGTTTGGCGATTGGCCCCGGCGTACCGTCGCCCAGCACAACCCCGTCGATCTCGATCACCGGCATGACAAAAGCGCTGGCCGAGGTAGTGAAGGCTTCATCCGCCTCTTTGGCCTCATCAATTGTGAACAGGCGTTCTTCGATTTCCATCTGCGCCTCGGCGGCCATGCGCAACACGGCCTTGCGCGTGATCCCATGCAAAATGTCGTTGGACAGAGGGCGTGTGACAATCTTGCCGTTTTTGACGAAATAGGCGTTGTTGCTGGTGCCTTCAGTCACATACCCTTCTTCGACCATCCAGGCATCGTCACACCCAGCAGCTTTGGCCATCATCTTGCCCATGGAAGGGTAAAGCAACTGCACGGTTTTGATGTCGCGGCGGCCCCAGCGAATATCATCGATCGAGATGACCTTCGCACCTTTACGAGACGCAGCGCTGTCAGCCAGGCCCGGTTTGTTCTGCGTGAATAGAACAAGCGTTGGTTTGGTGTCTTCGGGAGGGAATACAAAATCCCGGTCGCCATCGCTTCCGCGCGAAACCTGAAGGTAAATCAGACCTTCTTCGATGTCATTCAGCTCAACCAGCTTGCGGTGTATCTCAAGCAATTCATCCTTGGTGCAAGGCTCGGCCATCTGCAACTCGTCAAGCGAGCGCTTCAGGCGAACCGCGTGGCCTTCGAAATCGATCAGCTTGCCATCCAAAACGCTGGTGACTTCGTAAACCGCGTCTGCAAACAGAAAGCCACGGTCAAAGATCGACACCTTGGCTTCGGTCTCGGGCAGGTATTCGCCATTTACGTAAACGGTTCGGGTCATGTTTGTCTCCTCAGCCCCAGAGCGCGGACACCGGCGGGTGCACTCCGGCGTCGTCAAAAATCAGCGGGGTGTCGCGGTCTTCGGCCAACAGAAGCGGCCCGTCAAGGTCTGTCACCATCGCACCCTGCGCCAGCAATGTCGCAGGGGCCATGGCAAGTGAGCTGCCGACCATGCAACCCACCATGATGTCATAGCCTTCGGAGATTGCGGCCTTGCGCAGCTCCAATGCCTCGGTCAGACCGCCCGTTTTGTCGAGCTTGATGTTGATGACATCATATTTGCCCCTCAGCTTGGGCAGGCTGGTGCGGTCATGGCAGGATTCGTCCGCACAAACCGGCACAGGACGGTCCATACCAATCAGCGCATCGTCGTCTCCGGCTGGCAGGGGCTGTTCAACCAGCGCCACACCCAACCGCACCAGATGCGGGGCGAGGTCGGCGTAAACATCAGCCGACCAACCTTCGTTCGCATCCACGATAATCTTGGATTCAGGCGCACCGGCACGCACGGCCTCAAGCCGGGGCATGTCGTCAGGTGTGCCCAGTTTAATCTTCAGCAGCGGGCGATGCGCGTTCTCGGCGGCCTGTGCCTGCATCGCTTCAGGCGTGTCCAGCGACAATGTGTAGGCGGTGATCTCGGGGCCGGGCACCGGCAGGCCAGCCAGATCCCAAGCACGTTTGCCAGCGCGTTTGCATTCCAGATCCCACAACGCGCAATCCACAGCGTTCCGGGCAGCCCCCGCAGGCAGCAGATCCATCAGCGACTGCCGCGTGAAGTCCATAGGCAGACCGGCAATCTCAGCCTCAACCGACTCGAGCGTTTCGTCATAGCGCGCATAAGGAACGCATTCGCCCCAGCCCTGATGCGTCCCGTCCGAGACCCGAACCGTCAGCACTTTTGCTTCGGTTCGCGACCCGCGCGAGATGGTAAAAACCTGCGCCAGCCGAAACACATCGCGAGAGACCTCTACCTGCACGCAACCGCTCCTTCATCTTTTTCCAAATACTCCCGCCGGAGGCGGAAGAACCCGCCACCGGCACGTGCCTCAGATCATATCGCAGCCAGCGCGTCCACCAGCTTGCCGGATCCAAAGCGGAACGGGTCGGTTGCAGGCAGGCCCATATCGGCTTCGATCTTGGCCAGATAAGCCGTCGCATCCTCTTCTGACATATGCTGCGTGTTCACCGAAACACCAACAACCTGACAATCCGGGTTTGCCACTTTGGCCAGCGCCAGCGCGGTGTCGCGCAGGGTTTCCAGAGATGGTTGCTGATAGGTCGGCAGACCGCGCATGTGTTCGCGGGTCGGTTCGTGGCTCAGGATCAGGGCGTCCGGCTGACCACCATGGATCAGTGCCATCGTCACGCCGGAATACGACACGTGAAACAGCGAACCCTGCCCTTCGATCAGGTCCCAGTGGTCCTCATCATTGTCGGGCGTCAGCCATTCGATTGAACCCGCCATGAAGTCCGCAATCACCGCGTCAAGCGGAACGCCATCGCCAGTGATCAGGATGCCGGTCTGGCCGGTCGCCCGAAAGGTCGACTTCATACCACGCTTGCGCATTTCGGCATCCATCGCCATCGCAGTGTACATCTTGCCGACCGAACAATCGGTGCCAACAGCCAGGCAGCGCTTGCCTTTGCGCTTGATTCCGTTGGCAATCGGGTAATCCACCTCAGGCACACGCACGTCGTGCAGCTTTTGACCGGTTGCTTCGGCGACGGCCACCAGATCGGGTTCGTCGCGCAGAAGGTTGTGCAGGCCCGAGGCCAGGTCGAATCCTTCCTCCAGCGCCATGACCAGAACCTTTTTCCAATCCTGGCTGATGACACCGCCACGATTGGCCACGCCGATAACCAGTGTCTTGGCACCGGCCTCTTTTGCCTCGGTCAGGGTCATATCCGTCAGACCCAGGTCAGCCTTGCACCCCTCCATGCGGTATTGGCCGACGGCGTTTTCGGGGCGCCAATCTTTGATGCCCACAGCCACTTTGGCCGCCAATTGGTCGGGCGCATCGCCCAAAAACAGCAGGTACGGTGTCTCGATCATTGCGGTCACTCCTTTGATTCCGGCCTAAGCTAGAGAAGCGGTAAAACGAGCGTTTCGCGTTTTTATCCGCTTTCAACGGCTAGTGCGCGATTTTCTTGCGCTGGGCTCTTAATCGGCGCAAAAATCTTCGAAGTTTCCAAAGTGACTAAACTTTAATCACCTTTTTCCATTTGCTTCATTGATGCATTCTGCAACCGCATTGCCGCAGATGCACAATCGCTCTTGCGCCGCCTTGCGCAATTTAATACCTCATTGAGCAGGAAAATCGCAATTTCATTACTCACACGAGGTCCAGATGAGCTTTCGCATCCAACCTGCCGCACCGGCGCGCCCCAACCGTTGTCAGCTTTTTGGCCCCGGGTCGAACACCAAGCTGTTCCCTAAAATGGCCGCTTCCGCAGCAGATGTGATCAATCTTGACCTCGAGGATTCGGTTGCACCTTCGGACAAAGATGTTGCGCGCGCCAATGTCATTGAAGCGCTGAATACCGTTGATTGGGGCAAAAAATATATGTCCGTCCGGATCAACGGGTTGGACACGCCCTATTGGTATCGCGATGTTGTTGACGTTCTTGAGCAGGCAGGCGACCGTCTGGACCAGATCATGATCCCCAAGGTCGGCTGTGCAGCAGACGTATACGCAGTCGATGCTCTGGTCACGGCCATCGAACGCGCCAAGGGCCGCACAAAACCGATCAGCTTCGAGGTCATCATCGAATCTTCTGCAGGCATCGCGCATGTTGAAGAAATCGCAGCCTCATCCCCCCGCCTGCAGGCCATGAGCCTTGGGGCAGCAGATTTCGCCGCCTCGATGGGAATGCAGACCACCGGCATCGGCGGCACGCAGGAAAACTACTATATGCTGCGCGATGGTGAAAAACACTGGTCTGACCCGTGGCACTGGGCACAAGCCGCCATCGTTGCCGCCTGCCGCACCCACGGTGTGTTGCCTGTGGATGGGCCGTTCGGTGATTTCAGCGACGACGAAGGCTATATCGCGCAGGCCAAACGTTCAGCAACCTTGGGCATGGTCGGCAAATGGGCGATCCATCCCAAGCAGATTGCACTGGCCAATCAGGTCTTTACCCCATCGGATGAAGCCGTGTCCGAGGCGCGCGAAATTCTTGCGGCCATGGAACAGGCCAAGGCAAATGGCGAAGGCGCCACCGTCTATAAGGGGCGTTTGGTCGACATCGCCTCAATCAAGCAGGCCGAAGTCATTGTGGCACAGGCCGAACTGATTGCGGCAGGCAGCTAAGTCAAAAAAGGGCGCTCAATCGAGCGCCTTTTTTTTCAACGACCGAATACTTCATTGGGTGTCCACGTAAAGCGTTCACCCTTCTTTCCTGACTTCATCATCAGGCAAGAGGTTCCCAGCTTCTGGAAGTAAACGATCTTCAACGGATACCAACCCGCCTTGGGCACTTCCACCTCGGTACGCTGATTGGCTTCGCAGCCTTGAATGCCGGATACACGGCCAATCTGTTGGCCTCCTACCCAAGCCTCGATCCCGTCATTGGACCACGTTTCCAACTCGTAAACTCCCGGCGAGTTGAACCGCATATAGCCCGTCACTTCGGCGGCAACATTGTAAGCCTGGTCGAACGTCATAACGTCTTCGCCCTTGCTTGTATCCCTGTAATCCAACCCCCGCAGCGGTTGTCCGGGCTTCGCTTTAGACAATAGGCTTTTCGCCTGACTCAGATCTCGGATCTTCTTGTGTTGGTTGCCTGTACCAAAGTACTTTACGTTCAACCCTGCCTTCGGGCTGGGTTGCGGACTGGCGGGTTGCAGTTTCAGCGGTGCAGACCAAGCAGCCCCGGCAACCACCGACACGGCAATTGCGGCTGCCAATGTTTGAACAAGTTTCATCGTTATCTCCCTGTTTGCGTGCCGTTTTGGTTAGGCTTATCCCCTGGCAACGTCATTACAGTGACACTAGGCCGTGAATTTTTACCCTGCAAGAGAGTGAAGCTTCACAATTTCAGACGTTACGCGCGCAAGTCCTTAGGCGATCCCATAACCACATAAGATGTGATCGACGTAACATGGGGCAGAGTTCCCAACACATCGGTATGAAAAGTCTTGTAGGACGGCAGGTCCGCGCATTCCACCCGAAGCAGGTATTCGATAGTGCCCGTGATGTTGTGGCATTCGACCACCTCGGGGGCTTGTTGCAGGGCGCGTTCAAACCCCTCCTGCGCGGCTTTTGTATGCTCACCCAAGCCAACACCGATATAGGCAACAAAGCCTACGCCCATGGCAGCTGGGTCCAGAACGGCGCGATATCCGGTGATAACCCCCGCCTTTTCAAGTTCTTGCACGCGACGCAGACTGGCCGAGGGCGACAGACCGACCCGTTCAGCCAATTCCAGGTTACTGATCCGCCCATCACGTGTTAATTCGCGCAATATCTGGTGGTTTATCTGATCATTCTTCATCATAAATTGCGAACTTATCGAAAAGACGCACGAAAAAGCAATTTCATTTTTTCAGGCCCGGGCAACACTGCGCGCCATGACGTATGACATTCTGATGGCCCTGATTGTCTTTGCCTTCGTGACCTCGATCACGCCGGGGCCAAATAACCTGATGCTGATGGCGTCGGGCGCGAATTTCGGCTTTCGACGCTCGATCCCGCATATGCTGGGCATTGGCCTGGGGTTCACGGTCATGGTGCTGCTGGTGGGCGCAGGGTTGGTGCAGGTGTTCGACAGGTACCCGATCAGCCACACCGCATTGAAAATCGTTTCCGTCGTTTATCTGCTGTATCTGGCGTGGAAAATTGCACATGCCGCACCGGCCCAAGGGTCCGAGGCGACGGGCATCCCCATGACATTCCTGCAAGCAGCCGCCTTTCAATGGGTGAATCCGAAAGCGTGGGCCATGGCCCTGACAGCAACGACGGCCTATGCCCCCAATCAGACGCTGCACGCGATCCTGCTGGTGGCCCTTGTTTTTGGGGCGGTCAATCTACCCTCGGTCAGCACTTGGACGGTCCTTGGGCAGCAGATGGCACGCGTGCTGACAAATCCGCGCAGGCTGGTGGCCTTCAACTGGACGATGGCTGCGCTGCTTATTGCCTCGCTTTACCCTGTTCTTTGGCCGCATTGAGTGATGATGACAAGCCGTGGTTCTTAAGCTATTCCGCATTGCATCTGACACGCTATGCGGCATGCAAGAAAGGTACCTCTGATGGCCAACCCACTCTATGATGGTTTGTTCGGCGTTCACGCAGGAAAAGACACAACTTTTTTGTATTTGCCTGATGGTGAAACGCTCAGTTATCAGGCGTTTTTGAACACCGCGGCTCAGATCGCGCATGTATCGACAAAGCTGGGTCTGAAACCCGGAGATCGCGTGGCCGCGCAGATTGAAAAGTCGCCCGAGGCGTTGGCACTTTTTGCCGCCTGTGCACAGGCTGGCCTTGTGTTCCTGCCGCTCAACACCGCCTATACCGTCGATGAGCTCACGTATTTCATCGAGAACAGCGGCGCGTCTCTTGTCGTTTGTGATCACTCCGCTCTCGAAAAGCTAAGACCCGTAGCAGCCCGGCTTGACGCACAGGTTGAAACCTTGAACGCCGATGGCTCGGGCTCTTTGATGGATCACGCAAAAGATATGCCCGTGCATTTCCAGACTGTTGACCGCGACGGAGAGGACTTGGCCGCGTTCCTCTACACATCCGGAACCACGGGACGGTCGAAGGGTGCGATGCTATCGCAGAACAACTTGTTGTCCAATGCGCAGACATTGGTCGAGGAATGGCGCTTCACCTCAGATGATGTGTTGCTGCACGCCTTGCCGATCTTTCACACCCATGGGCTGTTTGTGGCGACTAACGTGATGTTGGCGGTAGGCGGCAGCATGATCTGGCTGCCCAAATTCGATCTGGACCAGATCATCGACTGGATGCCGCGCGCCACTTCCATGATGGGCGTTCCAACCTTCTACACCCGCCTGCTGGGCGACACGCGTTTCACCAAGGACCTGTCGGCCCATATGCGGTTGTTCGTGTCCGGCTCGGCCCCTTTGCTGGCAGACACCCATGTGCAGTTCGAAGAACGCACCGGCCACCGTATCCTGGAACGCTACGGCATGACCGAAACAAATATGAACACCTCGAACCCCTATGACGGAGAACGCCGCGCCGGGACAGTCGGCTTCCCGTTGCCCGATGTCGAGCTGAAGGTTTGCGACGCTGACGGCAACACCCTCCCGCAAGGAGAAATCGGTGTCCTAGAGGTGCGCGGCCCCAATGTCTTCAAAGGCTATTGGCAGATGCCCGAGAAGACCGCTGCGGAACTGCGCGCGGATGGGTTCTTCATCACCGGTGATCTGGGGCGCATCGATGAGGATGGGTATGTTCATATCGTCGGGCGCAACAAGGACCTGATCATCTCGGGTGGGTACAACATCTACCCCAAAGAAATCGAACTGGTTCTGGATGACCAGCCCGGCGTTCTGGAGAGCGCAGTGATCGGTGTGCCGCACCCAGACTTTGGCGAAACCGTCCTGGGTGTGATCGTGGCCGAGCCCGGCACGAGCCCTGATCTGGACCAGATACAAGCTTCAGTGTGCGAAAGCCTTGCGCGGTTCAAACATCCGCGCAAATTGATCGTGATGGATGAGTTGCCCCGGAACACCATGGGCAAAGTTCAGAAAAACATCTTGCGCGATCAGTACAGGGACATGTTCGCAAACGCCTAAGACCGCGCGTCTTTATGCCCTGCCTTGGGATTTCCAACCAAGGATACTGAGGCAGGCAAACAGAACTGCCGCCACACAGACAATCGATGGCCCGGCGGGGGTGTCTAATACATATGCCGCCCTTAGCCCCGCAACGGCTGAAAATGCGCCAATCCCGGCGGCAATCAGGGCCATGGACTCGGGTGAACGCGCCAAGTTGCGGGCCGCTGCGGCCGGAATGATCAGCATGGCCGCAATCAGCAACACGCCCACAACTTTGATCGCCACCGCCACGGTGACGGCCAAGGACAAGGTCAGGATCAACTGCTCTCGCTTGGGGTCAAAGCCGCTGGCATAGGCCAGTTCTTCGTTCAGCGTTGCTGTCAACAGCTGCGACCAACGCCACGTGATCAGCGCGACAACCAGCGCCGCACCGCCCCAGATCACGATGAGGTCCGAGCGCGATACTGCCAGAATATCGCCGAACAGATAGGCCATCAAATCAATGCGCACGCCGGACAGGAACGACACAGCCACCAATCCAAACGCCAGGGCAGAATGCGCCAGAACGCCCAACAGGGTATCCATCGCATAACCACGACCGGCCAACAGGGTCACGGTCAGCGCCATGATCAGCGCAACAGCCAGTGCGCCGGTGAAGATCGACATCTGAAAGGTCAGCGACAACGCCACGCCCAGAATCGCGGCATGTGCCGTCGCATCCCCGAAATACGCCATGCGCCGCCACACGACGAAACACCCCAGGGGGGCTGCCGCAAAGGCCACGCCGACACCGGCAAGCGTCGCGCGTGTCATAAAATCATCAAGCATTATTCCGCCGCTTCCTTGGGTGGGTGGTCATGATCATGGTCGTGGTGGTGGTCATGCTCATGGCGATACAGCGCCAGCGCCCCACCGGTGCCTGTGCCAAACAACGCCCGGTATTCCGGTGCCGACGCCACAACCGCCGGAGAGCCTTCGCAACAGACATGCCCATTCAGACAAATCACCCTGTCCGAGGCGCTCATGACCACGTGCAATTCGTGGCTGATCATCAGGATGGCACATCCGGTTTCACGGCGCACCGCCTCAATCTGTTGATAGAAACTGGCCGACCCGCGTTGATCCAGCCCTTGGGTTGCCTCATCCAGCAACAAAACGTCAGGCCGGTTGATCAACGCTCGCGCCAGCAGCACCCTTTGGAACTGTCCACCGGACAACTGCGACATCTGGCGGTGCAACAAGTCCGGCACACCCGCAGTTTCCAGCGCTGCAACACACTGCTTGCGCGACACATGGTCAGTCAGGCGCATGAACCGTTCGACGGAAATGGGTAAAGTCGGGTCGACATGCAGTTTCTGAGGTACATACCCGATCTTCAGGCCTGGCTTCAGGGACACTTGTCCCGCGAATGGCCGGGTTGCTCCGATAATGGCCCGCAGAAGGCTGGTCTTTCCCGATCCGTTGGGACCGACGATGGTGACGATCTCACCCGGTTCGACGGCCATATCAACGTGGCTCAGCACGGTATGCGCCCCATAGCGCACGCTGAGGTTTTCAACGGTAATCAAGGCCATCTTTACGCCTTTTCGGTGCAGTCGGGGCAGAGACCCTCGGCTTCCACAACCGTACGCTCAATCTCGAAACCCGCGGCGCGTGCGGCGGCGCCCAGAACACCTTTGGCGGGGGCCGATTGCGCTTCGG
This sequence comes from Ruegeria sp. BHSB064, assembly GCF_059613205.1. Classification (NCBI taxonomy): domain Bacteria; kingdom Pseudomonadati; phylum Pseudomonadota; class Alphaproteobacteria; order Rhodobacterales; family Roseobacteraceae; genus Ruegeria; species Ruegeria sp. BHSB064. The sequence goes on along the minus strand of NZ_JBXWSB010000016.1, from coordinate 41,604 downwards.
CCACGGCATCACATTTTCTACAGATCATGAACGCCGGAGAATGCGACTGCCCCGGATGTGAGCACGCCACAAACGCATTCAACCGCTCAATCTTGTGGACAAATCCGTTTTGCACGAGAAAATCCAACGCGCGATAGGCAACAGGGGGTTGTGAGCCAAAACCCTCGGCGCGAAGCCGGTCCAGAATTGCGTAAGCGCCAATCGCGCGATGCTCTTGCAGCAGCATTTCAAGAACCTTGCGGCGCACTGGCGTCAGGCGCAGCCCTTCATCGGCACACCGGGCTTCAGCCGAGGCCAAAGCCGTCTCGACGCATGTCTGATGGTCATGTTCCTGAAACCCCACCGGAGCCGTATCTTCGGCCGGCACAGGGCGTGCATCACTTGTCATGTTATTTCATATCATGTATTGCCACTCGCAACGTTATAAAATCACACAGAGGGTCTGATGTCCAGAAAGCTTCTTCCATTGTCGATCACGGCTGCATTGATGGGTGGAACGGCCCTTGCGGACGCGCCAAATGTTGCGGTTGATATTGCACCGGTCCATTCGCTGGTCGCCCGCGTTATGGACGGCGTCGGAACCCCGGACCTGATCGTTGCGCCGGGCGCATCGCCGCATGAATACAACCTTCGCCCGTCTGAAGCCGCTGCGCTGCAAGAGGCCGACCTGGTGTTCTGGATGGGTGAAGATCTGACGCCATGGATGGAGAATGCGATCGATACGCTGGCTGACGGCGCAACCGTCACATCCATGCTGGAGGCCGATGGCACTGTTCTTCTGGATTTCCGCGAAAACGCTCTGTTCGAAGCGCATGATCACGGCGACGAAGACGAACATGACCACGGCGATCACGCAGAAGACAAGGATCACGACGATCACGACCACGGTGATGATCACGATCACGACGACCATGGCCACGACGATCACGCCAAGGATGGCCATGATGATCACGACGACCATGGCCACGAAGGGCATGCCCATGGCGACCATGACCCCCATGCCTGGCTTTCACCGGCAAACGCAGAAACCTGGCTGAATGTGATCGCGGCGCAGCTGTCTGCGGCGGACCCTGAAAATGCTGGTACCTATTTTGCCAACGCCGCAGCTGCGCGCGAGGAAATGGCTGCGCTGTCTGCTGAAGTGGCCGAAACGCTGGACCCTGTACGGGGCGGCAGCTTCATCGTGTTCCACGATGCCTACCAGTATTTTGAGGACGCCTTTGACTTCCCCGCCTCTGGCGCAATCTCACTCAGCGATGCGTCCGATCCCAGCCCAGCGCGCATTGCGGAAGTTCAAGGACGTATCCGCGACGAAGGTATTGACTGCGTCTTAGCAGAACCTCAGTTCGACCCGGGCATCGTTGAAAGCGTCATGGGTGGCGTCGAGGCAAAAACCAGCGTGATTGATCCGCTGGGATCCAATCTGGAACCGGGTGTCGATCTTTATCCAAACGTCATTCGTAGTCTTGCAAAGGCCCTGGCCGAGTGCCTCTGAACCTGTCGTTTCAGCCCGGCCAAGGTCGGGCTGCTTGCAGCCCGGGGTAACGCATATTGCGAGTATTTCAGTTGGGTGACAGTGTTGCCCCGGGCGCTCAAACAACCACGTCTACACCTCGTTCAAAAAAGGCGCGCCATCAATCGCTGTTGGCCTTTGCAGCAACAAAAGCCGCGCAAAAGTCAGCGCGTGTTGCGATCCGAATGCACAATCCAGTCCAAAAACTGCGCGGCCCCGGTCTTGCCGGAGCCCGACTGCGTAACTGAACAAAAATACCCTCGTGACGTCTCGCGCTCGTGATCGCAGGCGCGGACCAGCGATCCATTTGTAAGGTATTCACGCATCAAGGGATACCAGCCTATTCCAACGCCGAGCCCGTTCAAAACCGCGCGCAGGTAAACCATGTAACTGACATACGTGTCATGAGGTGGCGGTTGCGAAATAACGCGGCCAGTTCCGGCAAAGAAACGATTCCAGTCACCGCGATGATCCGCGCTGTTGAGGTGCAGCAATTTCTGTTCGGAAAGCGATTGCAAATCGAAAGGCGCGCGGTTGTCCAACAGATCAGGGTGGCACACGGCGATCATGCTTTCCTTGAAAATCAAACCGCTGACGGTTTGCGCCAGCCCCCCTTCTCCGAACAGAATAACAACATCGCAGGCGTTTGGATCGAAATCGTTGTTCTGATCTCGCGTCACGACCTGAAGTTTGACATCCGGAAAGGTGGCCTGAAACTCGGCCAACCTCGGCAGCAGATAGTGACTGGTAAAACCGATACTTGCACTGACCTTCAAGGTGTCAACCGCGTGACGGCTCTGTAACGCTTCAAACCCGTCTCGGATTGCTTCGAATCCTGCCCCTACGGCTTTGGCCAGAAGGGATCCGTCTTCGGTTAAAGTCAGTTTCGGCTTACTTCGAAGAAATAGCTGCGTACCCAGTTCTGCTTCAAGGGCGGCAATCTGTCGGCTGATCGCTGGCTGCTGCACGTTCAGCTCCTGTGCGGCCCTCGAAAAACTTAGATGTCGCGCTGATGCATCAAATGCATTGATCTGGTGAAGAGGGATCGGCCGCGTCACAATCATTCCTCAGGTGAATGTATTCCATTCATCGTTTCCGTCTTTCCTCAAATTTTCAACCGCGAAATGATGCTGGGAACAACGCGAGGGGAACAGGTCTTGCAGAAACGTATTCTGGCGCTTGGTGGAGACGGCATTGGCCCGGAAATCCTGACCTCCGGGGTGCGGCACATGGTAGATGCTGAAGTCGCCGAGCAAAAGCTGTTGCTTGACGGCAGAACAGCCTGGCGAACCGAACGACGCAATACTTGCACAGACCGAAGTTTTGGATCCGTTGTCAGCACAGGGGGCTGGAAAGAGGAAAATGACAGGTTGCAGGCAACTCTGGGTACGACCTCATGACTGCAATTTCCAGGCTGGCGCAGTTCGCGGTCCAGGTAGCTCCCCCGCCTGATCTGCGCGACGTGATTGCCCCGGCAATCGCCGACTGCTTTGGATGCATCCTTGCCGGATCGACCAGTAAAGTCGCCATGCGCGCAACCCGGGCCCTGGCCAGGTTTGGCGCAGGCCCCTGCCCGCTGTTTGGCACGGACCAGACCCTGAGCGCACTCTTTGCGGCCCAAGTCAATGCAATCGCAGGCCATGCCTGGGATCTGGATGATTGGGAAGAGCCGGGGAACACGCATCCTACCGTGGTGTTGCTGCCCGCCCTTCTCGCCGCCAGCACGTCACGCCGCACCACCGGGGCAGAGCTGTTGGCGGCTTATGCAGTCGGCACCGAAATCATCATGCGCCTTGGTGAAGCCGTGACCTTGGATCACTATGCGCGCGGGTTCCATTCCACGGCTACATTGGGCACGATCGGCGTTGCTGGAGCGGTGTCGCGCCTGTTGGCCTTACCGGCAGATCAGGCTGCGCACGCCCTTTCGTTGGCGACTTCGAACGCGTCGGGCTACACGCTGCAATTCGGGTCAAACGCAAAACCGTTGCAAGCCGGATGGGCTGCACGGAATGGTCTGGAAGCAGCCGTGTTGGCAGCACAAGGCGTCACGGGTCAACCGCACGTTCTGGATCACGCGCGAGGCTTCGCCGGGCTGCAAGGAAACTACGATCCATCTGCATTAAGCACCGCGATGGCTAAGTTAGGTTCGCCTTGGGCTTTGGGTGAATATGGCCTGGTCCTTAAACCCTGGCCCTCTTGCGGGTATACACATCGGCTGATGACCGCTGCGGCAAACCTGCGCCCCATGGCTAACGAAAGGCTTGGGGACATTACTGCGATTGATACCCGCTTGCCCGATTTCCACGCCGAGATTTTGCCGTTCAATCACCCCTCGTCGCGCGCGGAAGCCTTGTTTTCAATCCCAGCCTGCGTTGGTCAAATTCTGGCCTCGGGCAATCTTACGCTATCAGACAGCGAAGACGCGTTCTGGAAAACACCTGCGGTTTCAAGATTGATCCAATTGACGCGCGTGATAGCCGAACCCGCACGAAACCCGAGCTTGAATTATGACCCCGATCAGCCCGATCTGCTGCGCATTGAATTTAATGACGGAAGCTTGGTTTCCGAAGCCTGCGCTTTCCCGCTCGGCGCATCCCAGAACCCGATGACCCACGCGCAACTGGCCGCAAAATTCACCACGCTCACAGGACAGCCGGAACGCGTATTCGACGACCTTCTTGCATGGCCTGATGCACAGGACAGTGCCGCGTTATTCAAGGGATATTCAAATGAACCAGCGTAGACGATCAGGTGGCCGTGCGGCGCGACACCAAGAGAGAAACGATGGGGCCGGGTCTGGGCCGACACGCGCGATCTGGCCCGGAATTGAGGGCGGTCAATATGCGCCCCTCACCCAGGCCGAGATTGAAATGGTCGATCACACGGCCATGCGTATTCTCGAGGAAATTGGCGTGAAAGGTGCGACGCCGCGATGCATCGCAACACTATGTTCAGCCGGTGGGTCCCTGACGGATGACGGGCGTTTGTTGTTTCCCGAGACAATGGTGCGAAAGACCCTTCAGATCGCAGGCCGCGGCTTCAAACTCTGCGGCCTGGATCCCGCAAATGACATCGACCCCTCATCGTCGCGCACGCATTTCGGCACATCGGGTGCTGCCGTCCACATCATCGACAGTCAAACAGGCGAAATACGCGACACAACGCTTCGCGACCTGTACGACATGGCGCGCTTGGCCGAACAACTGCCAAACATCCATATGTTCCAACGCACTGTTGTCGCGCGTGATATTACAGACCCGCGTGAAATGGACCTCAATACGCTTTACGCCTGCTTAAAAGGAACAAGCAAACCCACAGGAACGTCTTTTGGATCGCCAGACGTCATGGAAGAAGCTGTCCGAATGCTTGCCATGATCATGGGCGGGCCCGATGCCTTGCGGGCGCGACCGCCGGTTTGCGTGTCGACTTGCTTTATCGTCCCACCGCTGACATTCGCCGAAGAAGCACTTGGTGTGATCGAATGTGCGGCACGGCACGGTATTCCGCTCAAGCTTGTCTCGGCCGGTCAGGCTGGAGCGACCAGCCCAGCGCCATTGGCCGGGGCCGTGGCGCAACAAACCGCCGAGGTCCTGGCCGGGATTGTCTATGTCAACCTGCTGAACCCCGGTCACCCGGCCACGTTCGGAGCGCTTCCATTTGTCAGTGATCTGCGGACCGGGGCCATGTCCGGAGGGTCCGCCGAACAAGGTTTGCTGATGGCCGCCTGCGCACAAATGGCGCGCCACTATGATATCCCATGCGCTGTCAGCGCCGGCATGACCGACAGCAAACTGCCCGATTTTCAAGCTGGGTACGAAAAGGGATACACCGAGCTTCTGGCCTCACTTGCTGGTGCAAATCTGGTCTACGAAGCGGCAGGAATGTATGGTTCGCTACTTGGCGCATCGCTAGAAAGTTTCGTGTTGGACAATGACCTGATTGGTTCGGTGATGCGCGCGACCCGTGGGTTCGAGGTATCGGAAGACACGTTGTCACTTGAAACTATCCGCGATGTTTGCGTCGGAGGACCTGGGCACTTTTTGGGTCACGCGCAAACCATAAACCGAATGGAAAGCGACTATTTCTACCCGGCGATGGCGGACCGCAGAACGCCGCAGGAGTGGTCTGAGGCACCTGATAAAGATGTCCTGGAACGTGCCCGACTGCGCACGCAAGAACTGCTTGCCAACCCAAGCCCTACGCATATCCCCAAAGACATAGACAAGGCGATACGGCAACATTTTCCCATTAGGGACCTGCGGTAGGGTTAGTGAAATTTTGGGCCCAACTTAAAGATCGTGGTATTTGCAGCGCTATATCAAACGCAGTTGAAACGCGAAGCACTCGATTTAAGAAAGCCGCGCCCCAAGGACCGCTCGACCGCACATCACAGAAATTTTGATATCTTGTCGAGCGTGGCTTTGCTGACCGCGACACCCGATTTACGAGCGATCTGGCGCTTCGCATTGCGACCGTCACCGGGCAAGTGCGCAGCCTCTTGAGCACGGATCGCGCCAACCAATTCGGCAACCCCAGTCTCAAACCCACCCGACGCCGTCGCGCTGGGATCAATCGCAATGAAGAACTGACCCGTCTTCGGGGGGCCGCCCACCGTTCCTGAAAACGGTGATGCGTTGATGCCCAAAGTGGCACCTGTCAGGGCCGCCGCCATAAGCTCTACCATCAGAGCCACACCAACACCCTTGTATCCACCCGACGGCGCCATGGATCCCTTCAATCCGACGTCAGGATCGGTCGTTGGATTGCCGTCTGCGTCCAAGGCCCATCCCACCGGGATTGGCCTGCCTTCGCGCGCATGTTTCATGACCTCGCTTTTGGCGATGGTGCTGGCGCTCTGGTCGATCAGCAGAGCGGGTTCGCCATCCGGACCGGGTGCCGCGATGGAAAACGGATTGGTGCCAACCACGGGCTTCGACCCACCGGAAGGCGCAATCGAAGCGGGGGCATTGGTGAACCCCAGCCCCACCAGCCCGGCCTGAGCCAGTCGATAAGTGTGATAGCCCAAAACACCACAGTTGTAGCTGTTTTTGATGGCCAGCACTGCAACACCCTGTTCTCGGGCCGCCGGGATCAGGGCTTCAAACCCAATGTCGATGGCCGAATGCGCAAAGCCGGTTGCGGCATCAACGGCCACCACGCCAGGTTTGGGGCGTGACAGAACAGGAACCGCCTTACCATCGACCTTGCCGCACTGCACATGCTCGCAATAGATCGGTATATAGGCCAGGCCGTGACTTGCAACGCCATCGGCTTCTGTTGCCGCTGTGGCCTGCGCCAGCGGGCGGGCGTTTTCGTCGGATGTCCCAGCCGTGACAAGCGCACGGAAGGACAGGTCTTCGATCTCGGCAAGGGTCAGGGTTTGTGTATCGGTCACTTTGGCATCTCTTCAATCATTGTCGGAAAGCCCGGACCCTGCACCCAGCAGGCGGGATTCTTCGGTTGCGGGGGCATAGGTGCGGTGGGCAAAACGGTTCAGAACGTCCCAATCCTGTGGGTCAGGATAGGCGCGCGTCTCTTGTTCACGTGTTGCGGTCGGTGCACCGCCTCGGAAAACCACGGCCGTGTGTGCCGTTTTTGGCAAACTGTCCGGGGCCATGAGCCAATCCTCGCCCACAACACTCTGAACAGCGTCGATCTCAATCGTCAGCGCCTCATTCAAAGTGCGCGCAGCGTGGCAAGCAAATGGCAGCATCAGAACGGGCGCTGCGACATTCCGCATTTCGATTGGACCTGTCTTCAGCAGGTGGGCGGCATCAGACAACAAAGGCCCTACAGATAGTGGGCACAACGCACCTTCACCTTGCCAGTGGCGATCAATCTGCTCAGGACGATGCGCTGCCAGGTCTGAGGCCATCCCTTGCTCCAACAGCCGGGCCAAAGCCCCTGCCCCGTCCAGCCCCTGCGCACACAGCCAGCGGGCCGCCTTCGACGCCTCCTCGGCCTGGCCCCAGGAATAGCCCGCGCCACGGGTGGCCCGTTTTGCGGTTGCTTCCATCTCGTTGAGAGAAAAATTCATGTTGGTTCCTGCGGGTAGACCCAAAGATCCGCGTTTTCAGAAGTCAGCTCTTCCGGGTACGGCGCACCGGAATACATGCAGATTCGCACCCATCGATCCGAACGGGGGTCAAAATGGGTTGCCCCAAAGAATGAAAGCTTTGCCCGCAACATGTCGATGGGCAGAACCTTTGACCCAATCGTGTTGTCTCGGATTTCACCGTAAGGCGCCGATGGGGTCATTTGAACGCGTCGGATCGTGTGTCGGTGTTCAGGGTGGCGCAGCAGGAATTCGGCAACAGGTTTGGTGTCGTCCCACCCAATCAGCGCGGTATGGGCTGCCGCTGCATCCCGCGCCGGGGCAAGAGGTTGCTCGTAGTCTGCGATCGGCTCGTCAAACCGTTCGCCCATGCGGGGTTCCAGCTTTTCTTCTGAAACATACCAGGCCCGGGCGCAGTTCTCGCGGGCTTCCCAATCCAGATCCAGAGCCCAAGCATATGTTTCCCGGATCAGGTCGCGGACTGTCCCGATCGGCATCCTTCCATCGATCACAAACGCCTGCGTGCGGCTGTCTGACATGCAGGAGGTAAGCCCGTCTACCAAATCGCCATATGGCTCAAGGATCAAAGACGTCAAAAGCTCCTGACCTTCTTCGCTCAGCGCGGTTTCGGACCAGGTCACCAATCGATCCCACGGTCGGTCTGCGGTCAAATCATCGTGGCGCAGATATTCGGAGATCAACAGCAGATCAGCCTTCAATGCCTCGAGCTTTTTGACCTGTATCGGATGTTCAGACCGCCACCACGAAACCGAAAGTCGGCTGCGTTCGAAAACATCGCGGAACCGCGCGATCTCGGCCTCGCTGGCCACGTCCACAGACCGAACCCGCGCTATGGCCTCTTCCCGTACCATGATCCAATTGTTGAACAGAACAGGGTGGTTGACGATAAACGGTGCCATGCCAAGCCCGGTCGAATTGCCAATCCCCAGCCAGCGGGCAATCTCTGGGTCCAAAGTCGCGGCCTGATCGCCACCTTTGATATTCGCCATATGCTGCACCAGATCCCGCACAAACGTCCGGGTCAGGAAGACCGATAGCATCTCGACCTGAAACGGGGCCTGCGTCTCGGACCGGTCCGCAACTTTTTCCCGATCCGCCGCACCAAATTTGCCCGAGCCATACACAGCGGTTGTCCGCATCAGGTATCCGACCTGATAGATCTGCTCCACATCCGGCTGCTGCCCTGCGGCCAGGGACTTTACGACATGGTCCCAAAGGCGAACCGAGCGGTTGGCGCGAGACAAGGACAGCTCACTCTCGCTCACCCGTCCGGCCTCTTGCAGGGGTACGTTTCGGGAAAGGCGGTCAATGTCAGCCTCGGTCGGGATGCCGTCGAACAAAGCAAAGGTGGCATCCCATGCTTCGGCAATCACCCGATCCGACCGTTGTTCCGGCGGCAAGTCATGAGCAAAGGCCACAAGTGAATACGCCCGATCCGGCCCCTGAGCGGTGTAGACCGCCCGACCAACGCCATTGGCGTCAATGTCGAAGACAGGGCGTGTGAACGACCAGTGTTCCCGCGCCATACGACGGGTCAACTGTCGCATGAAACTCAGGCGACATTGATGCAACGACCCCAAGCGCGACAGCCGCATAACTGTGGCCGGGTCTCGTCTTTCGATCCGTGTCTGCGCCTGAGTGTCCATTCAACTACCCCTGAGCCCCGAAACTCTCGGCAAAGAACCTGTACCAGTTTTCACCCATGATACCGGCCACTTCTTCATCGTTCAGACCGGTCGCACGCAACCCGGTTTCTATGTTTCCAAAGTCCCGATTGTCCCGGAACCAGGACGGCATCGGGGGGAATCCGGGGTTACTGGCCGACCCTTCGCCATAGTCGATCTGCTTCGACCAACGGCCAACCCGCATCCATTCGACAACGCTGTCGGGCTGATCCTGACACAGATCCGTCCCGATACCGAGATGTTCCGCTCCGTATTTCTCAGCCGTCCGCGCAATCATCTCGCAGAAGCTTTCAAGAGTGCAGTCCGACTTGTCCTTCAGGTGATGAGGATAGACCGAAAACCCCAACATCCCACCGTTTTCAGTCACCGCACGTATCACTTCGTCGCGTTTGTTGCGCAGGGCCGGGGCCCAATCAAACGGATTAGCGTGGGTGATCGCAATCGGACGCTCGGACAGCTCGGCCGCCTCGATCGTGGACCGGTCGGCTGAATGGCTCATGTCCACGACAAGCCCGACCCGGTTCATTTCCTTGATCACCTGACGCCCCATGCGGGTGATACCGGTGTCTTCGGACTCGTAACACCCCGTCGCCAGCAACGACTGGTTGTTGTAGGTCAGCTGCATAAACCGCGCGCCCAGCGTATGCACGATTTCGACCAGGCCGATGTCATCTTCGATGGGCGACGGGTTCTGAAATCCGAAAAACACTGCCGTGCGCCCGGTTTCCCGCGCCTTGTCAATGTCGCTGGCCCATTGACCTTTCATGATCAGGTCCGGGTATTGTTCGAACCATCGGTTCCACTTTTCAAAGTTCAGAACCGTCTCGCGGAAATTCTCGTGATAGGCGATGGTGACGTGGATCGCGTCCACGCCCCCTTCGCGCAATTGCCGAAAGATCTTTTCGGACCAGTTGGCGTATTGCAGCCCATCGATCCGCATCAGATCGGCTTTCCGGCGCTGATGTATGCGGTTTTGACAGTCGTGTAGAACTCGGCCGCGGCCTTGCCCTGTTCACGTGGGCCATAAGAGCTGTCACCACGCCCGCCAAAGGGTACATGATAATCCGTGCCCGCTGTGGGCAGGTTTACCGTCACAACCCCGGTGCGTGCGTTGCGCCGGAAATGCGTGGCGCGGGCCAGATTTTGTGTGACGATGCCCGACGTCAGTCCGAAATTGGTATCGTTGACCGTGGCCAAAGCCTCAGCATAGCTGTCGACCTTGATGACCGAGGTCAGCGGCGCGAACATTTCTTCCCGGTTGATGCGCATGTCGTTGGTGGTGTTCAGGAACACGCCGGGGCTCATGTAATAGCCATCATGCGGCATGTCCAGACGCTGCCCGCCGCAGGCCAGTTCAGCCCCTTCGGATTTGCCCAGATCGACATAGGCCAGGTTCTCGGCCAGTTGCTGCGCGCTGACGACAGGGCCCATCTGAGTCCCCTCTTCCAGCGCGTGACCGACTTTCATCGCCTGAGCACCCGATACAAGTTTCTCGACAAACGCGTCATGCACAGCGGCATGAACCACCAGCCGCGACGAGGCTGTGCACTTCTGACCGGTTCCCCCAAACGCACCGCCCAACGCCAGCGAAACCGCAAGGTCGAGGTCGGCGTCATCCATCACGGCCAGAGCATTTTTCGATCCCATCTCCATCTGAACCTTGGTCAGGTTCTGGATGGCCGCCGCCGCGATACCCTTGCCCACCGGAACCGATCCCGTGAACGAGATGGCATTCACCTTGGGGCTTTCCACAAGCCGTTGTCCAATGGACCGACCCGAGCCCATGACAAGGCTGAACAGACCCTTGGGAATGTCCTGGCGGTTGATGATCTCGGTCAGGACCACGGCAGAGGCAGGCGTGATATTAGCGGGTTTCCAGACCACTGCATTGCCATAACACAACGCCGGAGCGATCTTCCACGAGGCTGTCGCAGTCGGAAAATTCCACGGGCTGATGACGGCGACAACGCCAACCGCCTCGCGGCGCACGTCGATCTCGATGTCAGGACGCACGGAATCGGCGTTCTCACCGATCTGACGCAGGCATTCAGCTGCGTAATAGGTAAAGAACTGCCCGGCGCGATAGACCTCGCCCTTGCCTTCTGCAAAGGGTTTGCCTTCTTCGCGGCTGAGCAAAGTGCCCAGCTCTTCGGCGCGGGCCATCAACTCATTGCCGATGTTCATCAACACGGCCTGCTTGCGTTCGAGCCCGTAAGCGGCCCATTCGGCTTGCGCGATGCGCGCCTGATCCAGTGTCGCCTCAAGCTGATCCGCACTGGCTTGCGCGAAATGGCCGATCAGGTCGCTTAGATCCGAAGGATTGCGGTTTTCGATTTCACTTTCACCGGCAAGCCATTCGCCAGCGATGAGGTTCAGGTTGGTCACGACGGGCCTCAAGTTCCAGAAAGTTTGCCCGAGAATGGACTTTTGGAGGCATATCAGTCAAATTCAAATAAATTTAACAAACTTCAGGAAATCTGAAATTTGACAATCAAGATTGAAATGCTGCGTTGCTTTTGCGTTGTCGCGCAAACCGGCAACCTGTCAGAGGCTGCCGACCGGCTGGGGCGTACCCAATCCGCTGTTTCTATGACCCTTAAACAATTTGAAGATCACTTGGGGAAAAAGCTGTTTGTCGGCGAACGTAAAAACCACCTGTCCGCTTTGGGTGAGCAGGTGTTTGTGTTATCCCTCAAACAGGTGCGCCAGTTTGATGAGACAGTCCAATCCATCGAAGCGGCTGCACATGCTGCCAATGGGTTAATCCGAATAGCGTCCGTACCCTCGGTCGCCGCGTTGATTTTCCCGTCCGTGCTTGAACACATGACGCAGTGTTTTCCCGGCGTGAAAGTTGAACTTCGGGATGCTGATACGCGACAGGTTCTGGATGCGCTTGCAGACGGGAAAGCCGACATTGGAATTGCGTCCGGCTTTCATCCAGTGAAGGGCGTCAAAGCGTATCCCTTTTTCGAAGATCAATTCGGTCTGGTGTGCTCAGCCGACCATCCGCTGAACAAAAGATCCGATCCGCCGACCGTAGATGCGGTGGTAACATCCACATTTCTTCGAAATGCCCTGTGTGATCTCATTGAGGCACGTGAATTTGTTGAAGCGCTGGAAGGGACCAGCGTGACGATTCACAACACTCAGTCACTGATAACTATGGTGGCAACCGGCAAGTGGGTCACCATTCTTCCCCAAACAGTCGCGCGTATTATCCCAAAAAGCATGGGCTTTCGCACATTGTCCGATCTTCCCGACAGGCGACAGGTCTATCTGTATGTCAAGGAAAAGCCCCGCTTCAAAGCATTGGCGGACGCGTGTAGCACGTTCATTCTTTCCAGCAACCTGACCTGAGGACTACAAGGTATCACCTCAGCGCCAATCCTCAGCCGTTCTGACCCGCTTCTTGCACAATCCAATCCCGAAAAGCTTTTAGCTGCGGCCGTTCAATTGCATCGGATGGGTAGACCAGATGGTAGGATCTTGAAGGTGCAAAATCGTTGTCGAACGGTCGGATCAACTGCCCGGATTGTATTTCAACTTCGATCAAAGGCAGCAAGCCAAGGGATACACCCTGACCGGATAACACCGCCCGGAGCAGGACACTGGAATCGTCGATAATAACGCCGGGAAGATGACCGCCAGTTTCCACACCTTGAGCAGCAAACCATTCCAGCCAGTCAAATTGGTCCTTCCAGTGCAACAACGGCAGGCGCAACAAATCCGCTGGTTTTGCAGGACGGGTGCTTTCTGCGATCAGAGATGGGCTGATGACGGGCGACGTTGGAAATTGCAGCAGCGGTTCCGATGTCAGTCCCGGCCAATCTCCGTCCCCCCATGCCAACATCATGTCGGTCTGACCATCCGAAAACTCCACCCCGCCTGGGGAATACTGAAGATGCAGGCCAGTTTCGGGGAAACGTTGCCAAAAGCTGAACAGGCGGCGGGATAACCATTGCGACCCGATCAGCGCGCCGACACCAACTGTTATGGACGATCTGTTGGCGGACTTACGCACGTCCTGAACAGCCCGATCAAGCCGTGCAAACGCCGCCTCACAGGCTTCGGAAAATTGCTGGCCTGCTTCATTCAAAACAACCGACTGCGCATGACGCTCGAACAAGGTGCAGCCCAGATGAGCCTCGAGCGATTTGATCTGCGCGCTCACCGCTGTAGGCGTCACACCAAGTTCAGTTGCGGCGCGTTTGAAGTTTCCATACCGCGCGGCAATCCAAAAGACACGGACCGCCCCGAGCGGTGGAACGTCAATGGTGTTTTGGGTCATAAGGGCAATCTGAAGTTATCCTAGATGTAAAGATTCTATATCTGTGCAAAGGGGTCAGTGCAATGCAGGCTAATGCTGAACAACATCCCCGCGATGCGGCGCCACTTGGGTAAGCCAGCCAGGAGAGACCTCAGATGCCACGAGATTTGCCTTTGCAGGCCAAATATTACACTCAGCCAGACTGGTTCGAAGTTGATAAAAAAAAAATCTTCTTCCGAAGCTGGCAATGCGTGTGTCATGTGTCCGAAATCGCTGAGCCGGGCGATTTCAAAACGTTCACCATTGTGGATGAGGACATCTTTGTCATTCGCGCGCAGGATGGTGGCATCAACGCGTATTACAATATCTGTCGCCACCGTGGTCACCCATTGGTCGAAGGGTCAGGCAAGGGCAAGAGGGTGTTGGTCTGCCCGTATCACGCGTGGACGTATGAAATTAACGGTCGATTGCGTCGCGCACCCGGCTCGGTCGAAAGTGACGGCCTAAGCTGCGACCAAATCAATCTGCGCAAGATCCGGGTCGAGGAGTTCTGCGGATTTATTTTTGTCAATCTTGATGAAAACGCCATCCCGATGGGGCCCGATCTGGAGGAGTATCGCCAAAACCTGCTGAGCTTTCACCCCGACCCCAGCCAGCTGAAATTCGTTTGCGAAACCGAGATCGCGCACGATAGCAACTGGAAGCTTTCGGTCGAAAACTACAACGAATGTTACCATTGCCCGACCGTGCACGCGAGCTCTCTGACGCATGGCGTGCTTGAGATGGACGGGTACACAACGGTCCCGCACGGCAAGACAATCTGGCATGATGGCAAGGCACAGACGAAGAACGAAAAGCAGTATGACTACGATCTGAACGCCAGCCCACGCGCAGATGATTATGGTGCTTATTGGATCTTTCCCAATGTATCGATGTGCTGTTACCCCGGAGGGTACTTTACGATCCGTCAGTTTTTGCCTGTGGCCTGGAACAAGACGATATATCGCTACCGATGGTTCTCGAGCGGCGACATCGCGGATGAGGATGTGATTGCATTGATGCGCAAGCACAAGGAAACAACCGGGGCCGAAGACGAAGTGGTGGTGTCGAAAATCCAGAAAGGCATGCAAAGCCGCGCGTTCGAGCCGGGACCATATGTTATCGGTGACGGCTGCGGCGCGATGAGTGAGGTCGGACTGCGCCATTTCCACAACCTGTACCGCGAAGCGTTGGGAGAGGCGTGATGAGTGACGTGATCCGTCAGGACTTGGCCGCGCTTTATCGCCTTGCTCATCATTTTGGCTGGACCGACCTGACATCGACCCATATCTCGGCGCGTCTGCCAGAGGACCCTGACCATTACCTGCTGAACTCACATGATTTGATGTTCGACGAAATCACGGCGTCGAACCTGACCCGCATGTCTTTCGACGGGCAGGCCGTGGATGACGGGCCGGACAGCGGTAAGATCGTCAATCTGGCCGGGCACATCATCCACTCGGGCATTCTGTCGGCCCGGCCTGATGTGAACTACGTGATCCACAGCCACACACGCGCCGGCGTTGCCGTTTCGGCCATGCCAAATGGGTTGTTGGCTTTGTCCCAACACGCGGGATTTGTTTTAGGTACGCTGTCGAGCCATCCCTATCAGGACTCTACAGCGGTTGAGGACGAAGGTGCCCTGTTGGCGCGCGACCTTGGCAACAACTTTGCCATGCTGTTGCAGAACCACGGGTTGTTGGTGGTCGGGCGCACGGCGGCGGAAGCCTTTATTTATCACTACTACCTTGAGATGGCCTGCAAAATTCAGGTCGATATTCTGAGTTCAACGGACAAGCCCATCACGATCACCGACGATGCGATGGTTGCTTTGCACGACTGGGGCGCACCGCAAAACGGACCACATGGGGGTGTCCAGTGGCCGGCACTGATGCGTATGCTGGATCGAAGCGTGCCGGAGTTCCGGTCATGAGTGACAATGACCTGATCCTAACCCAACACGACGGCGCCTGCCTGACTGTCACGATCAACAGGCCCGCTAAAGCCAACTCACTGACGCCCCCAATGCTGGTCTCTTTGCGTGACATTTTCCTTGAAGCCGCCAGCGACACAGGGCTGCGGGCTGTGATCATTACCGGCGCGGGCGGGCGTGTTTTCTGTGCGGGCGCGGATCTCAACACACTTTCCGCCGAGTTGAACGGTCCAGACCCCTGGGACGAAATGGCCCAAACGCTCAGAGCTATCCCGGTGCTGACCCTGGCCGCCATCAACGGGCCTTGCATCGGTGGGGGTATGACACTGGCCCTTGCCTGCGACATCCGGGTTTGTGTGCCCGAAGCACGATTTTCCTACCCGGTGCTCAAGAACAATGTTTTGCCCGGTCAATACGATGTAAACAGGCTACAAGCCCTAATTGGCCCGGGTCGGAGCGCAGCGATCCTTTTGGGGGGCGACGCCGTCAGCGCAGAAGATGCAGCCATGTGGGGTCTGGTCGACCGAATGGTGACGCAAGAGGTTTTAGCAGACACCTGCCAAGCATTGTGTGCCCCGGCCATAGCCTCTGCCGACGGGCATCTGAAAACCCTGAAATCCATGCTCGGAAGGAGTTCTTGATGAAAGGTATCCGAATTGTCGACATGACCTCCGTCCTGTCCGGGCCATTCTGCACGTGGTTGATGGCCAGTCTGGGTGCCGACGTCATCAAGGTGGAAAACCCGGCTGGCGACCTTGCCCGCACAACTCCGCCGTTCGAAAATGACATCAGCCTCTATTTTGCGTCCCTGAACCGGAACAAGCGCTCGGTCGTTCTGGACCTGAAAACCGAACAGGGCAAAGAAGCCCTGCACAAGCTGCTGGCCACGGCGGATGTGTTTGTCGAGAACATGCGGCCCGGTGTGCGCGACCGGTTGGGATGCTGCGACGCCGATCTGAAACGGATCAACCCGCGCCTGATCTCGGCCTCGATCAGCGGCTTTGGGCAAACCGGAAGCCTTTCGCACCGCCCGGCCTATGACATTGTGGTCCAGGCAATGAGCGGCATGATGAGCATAAACGGAGAGTTGGACGGTGACCCCACCCGCGTCGGCTTTTCGATTGGGGACATCTCGGCTGCATTGTTCACCACCATCGGCATTCTGCAACGTCTGTACGAGCGCGACGCAAAGGGGGTTCAAGACACCAGCCATCTGGATGTGTCCATGCTGGCCTGTCAGTGGGTTTGCCTGGAAAACGCGTTTGCCCGCTATCTCAATGCCGGAATCGTTCCAAAACCCATCGGTTCACGCCACCCGTCTATGACCCCTTTTGAGCCCTATCCGACAGCGGACCGGGATATCGTCATCGGTCTGGGCAGCGACAAGGACTGGCCCCGGTTCTGCGAGGCCATCGGGTATCTTGACCTGCTGGACGACCCTCGTTTTCAGGGGGATGAGGCCCGGCTGGCCAATCGCGACGCCTTGGATCAGGTCCTGGGTGCACACCTGAGACAGCATACGGCATCTCATTGGATACAGATTTTGATCGACAACAGCATTCCGTGCTCGGTGGTCGAGAACATCCAAACCATTGCAGACAATCCTATCGCGGAAGAATACGCCGCCTTTTCCACCGTAAGCTCTGAAGGGAAAGATATGCGTTTTGCGCGCAACCCCATTGCTGATCGCGGCCTTCAGGAAAGCCCGGCACCCAGCCTCGGACAACACACGAGCGAGGTTCTGTCAGAACTGGGGTATGACGATGCTGCCATCGCGGCTTTGACGCGCTGAACTTAGAACCCTCCGACCAAGTCAGGACCATTCGAATGCCCGTGCTTCAAACGCCAGACGGCACAACGCTTTATTACGAGGTGACCGGGACAGGTGACCCGATTGTTTTTGTGCACGAATTCGGGGGCGACTATCGCAGCTGGTATCGGCAGATATCAGAACTGTCGCGGTCATTTTGCTGCATCACATATTCGGCGCGCGGGTTTCTTCCGTCGGCGATCCCCTCGGACCGCGCACAATATGGGCAAGAGCAATCGACCGGCGACCTGTTGGCCCTGCTCGATCATCTGGACATGGAAGCCGCGCATCTTGTGGGAACGTCAATGGGCAGCTTCACCAGTCTGGACTTTTCGCTGAACCATCCCGATCGCGTACTAAGCGTAACGCTGGTGGGCAACAGCTCGGGCCCCCGGGACGCGGACGAACGGGAAAACTATCGGAAAACCTGGGTCGGGCACGAAATTCAGCTGCGCGAAGACCGTGGCGGCGATGGAGCCGTTGCTGTGCTGGAGGATGACCCCGCCTACCAAAGCTTTCAGAAAGACGACCCCGAAGGATGGTCAACATATGCTGCAAACCTGCGCGATCAGTCCCCTGATGGGGCGGTGCATGTACTGTCCACGCTGCATTGGAACCGGCGTTCGTTGTTTGACGACGTTGCCCGGCTGGAAGCTTTCGACAAGCCCGTCATGCTCGTGACCGGGGATGACGACTATTATCTGGTCGGCGAAACAAATGCTTTTCTGAACGACATCCTTCCCGATGTCAGATGGCACCGCTTTCCAGCAACCGGTCATTTGGTCAATATCGAACGGGCGGAAGCATTCAACAGCCAACTGGCCGAGTTTGTCGGGAAAAAGGAATAGCGGACCTCAACCACTCCGGGGTTCCAGCGTACAATCCAAGCCCATATCGACTATGTCGGCTTGGGTCATCCGCGTGGCAATTGCGTCGAGATATGAGAAATGGCCAGTACCGCAGAAACATTGGCAAACTCCGCCGTTCATTCGTCGAGAATGCTTAGAGCCACCCGCGTCGACGCAACAGCCAGCAGCAGCGGGCTAACCTTGACCGAATTGACGTTTTGAACGACCGTCCGGTGTGACACGTTGCAGGAAGGGGCTTCCCATGAGTAATCAGACCAACGAGGCAAACAAAACGCAGCGTCGCGAAAGATCAAACATTCTGATCATCATCTCTGACGAACATCGCAAGGTCGCGATGGGATGCATGGGACACCCAATCGTCAAGACGCCAAACCTGGACGCTTTGGCTGAACGAGGTACGCTTTTCACAAATGCCTACACGCCATCGCCCATGTGTGTGCCAACCCGCGCCGCGATTGCAACCGGTGATCACGTTCACAAGACACGACACTGGGACAGCGCCTCGCCCTATGATGGACGGATCCGAAGCTGGATGCGCCACTTGCGCGATCAGGGGGTTCAGACTGTATCTATCGGCAAGCTTCACTTTCGGTCGACCGAGGACGACAACGGTTTTTCCGAAGAAATCCTGCCAATGCACGTCGTGGGCGGCGTCGGATGGCCCATCGGCCTCCTTCGCGAAACCCCTCAACCTTATGACGCGGCAGCCGAATTGGCCGCCGACGTTGGCGTTGGGAACAGCACTTATACGGACTACGACCGAGACATCACCAAGGCTGCTGAAGTGTGGCTGCAGAAACAATCGGGCTCGAATCAACCTTGGGCCGCGTTCGTGTCACTGGTCAGCCCTCATTACCCACTCACGTGCCCCGAAGAGTATTATGCCATGTATGATCCCGCACAGATCGACCTGCCGGTTGGTTACGAGGATCGTTTCCGACCTGAGCACACCGAGTTACGGAATGTCGCCGAGTTTTTCGATTACGAGAAGTATTTTGATGAGCAAAAAATGCGTGAAGCGAAGGCCGCCTACTATGGCCTGACCAGTTTCATGGATGATTGTGTCGGTCGCATCCTGAGCGCTCTGGAGAAAAGCGGTCAGGCAGACGACACGGTGGTCATTTATGTCTCGGACCATGGGGACATGATGGGTGATCAAGGGTTTTGGACCAAACAGGTAATGTACGAACAATCCGCTGGTGTGCCCATGATCCTGGCAGGACCTGGCGTTCCTGAAAGGCACAAGGTTGCCACTGGGGCTTCTTTGGTGGATCTGGCCGCGACTGCAGTAGACGTCACTGGTGTTTCTCATGACGAAACTAGCCGTGATTTGCCGGGTATTTCTCTGCGCGAACTGGCCCTTGAAGAAGACAATCCCGACCGTACGATCCTGAGCGAATATCATGATGGCGGGTCGACCACCGGGACATTCATGATACGATGGCAACGCTGGAAATACGTTTACTATGTCGGCCATGATCCGCAACTTTTCGATCTAGAAAACGATCCCAATGAACTTCGGGATCTTGTGGCCCTACAAGCAGATGACCCGCGGACAGTAGCTGCATTAGCGGAAGGCGAACGTCGTTTACGCAAGATTTGCGACCCCGAAACCGTCAACACATTGTGCTTTGCGGACCAGAAAGCACGCATAGCCGAACTGGGCGGAGAGGAAGCTTGCCTGACAGCCTATTGCTTCAACCACACGCCCACGCCAGGCGAGCAGGAAAAGCTGCGCCAAGCAAGCACTTTATGAGATTAGCTATTCGAGGATTCACAACTGAAACGGACCGACGCTGAGGCTAAGTAAAAGGGGATGGCGATGGTCAAGCGCTCAAAAAACCCCGAAGGAACAATCTGATAATAGAGCTGTGGACCTACAACCTTTCGGACAGCCGTAACCAATTTAGAGTAGCTTGAAAAGATGTTCATAAGGCGATCATGGATGCAAAGCTGACCTAACCGCTACCGATTTTTGGAACCTGACGAGGTTTGATCGTTCGTCGAACAGTCTTGTGGAGTGTTTGTAGATCGAGTGGGTCTGTTTGGGGGTTGGTTGCGGGGAGAGGATTTGAACCTAGGACTTTCAGGTTATGAGCCTGACGAGGTGAAGACGTTAAGCAATTGATCCGGGGGATCAATTGTAGTCTGAACGGGCTGCTGTGGATTTTCCGACCTGGTTGCGGGAGCAGGATTTGGCCTTCATCGAACAACCGTCCTTCGAAGAAAAGGAAAGTAGACTACATCTCGAAACACAATCTGATGCTCCGAAGCAACCCAAGTGTCGAAAGCGTCCAAGCGACCGACCAGCAACTGCTCTTCACAATAAAGAAATCCAGCGTTCTAATTTATTCGAAACCGCAGGCAAGCTGCAGTCCAAGGGTTCTTTGGCTCAGCGGTCAATTCTCTTGATCTGATTTGGCTCACTAAGTATCGAGCCACTCAAAAAGGAAGCCACACCGCTAACATTGGCTCAACGAATTACATGAACCGAGCACCTGGCGTGATGCACGACTCTATTTGCAGTGGAACCTAAAAATATGTCCTCAAAACCAGGCTTGTGCGAAGCCAAGACGATGCAATCCGCGTCGCTCTCATTTGCGAAATCGACAATAGCCCTACCCGCGTGCCCAGAGATGAGCCGAGCCTTCGCGCCTGGAATTTCAGAAGCAGTTTGATGCAGGTTTTCCAAGATTTCATGCCGCGTATTGGCAAGTACTTCGCTGGGAATCTGAGACCCTACATACGCCGGAATTGGTTCTTGGACGTGTATCACGGTGAATACAGCGTCCGCATCAGCCAATTGGCGCGCGGCTTTAAACGACGCTTGTGTGTCGTGTTCTTGGTCCAGAGCAACCGGGATCAGGATATTCTTGTACATTTGACCTCCTATCTACTGCTCCGATGATTCCAGTTTGGTTCCTCGGCAGCAGGAAATCTATACAGGCTCAGACTTTGACGATTTCCCCGTGCTCTTTGTAGCGGCTACAACCTCATCAACTGTTTTCTCAACAGCTTCAGCTTCGGTTTCAGCGACATAAGATGCACAGCGGGACACGGTTTCGAACCATTCCTGAGCGTCAGCAACCAACCGCTCCGCCGAATGGCGCTGCCACTCCGCCATGCTCTGAAAGGCTTTAGAGGGATCGGACGGGTTCGTGGAAGACACATTGCGTGCAGCTTTTAGAGCCGTCCGGACCGCCTCATGACGCCGTTCGAACCAATGCTGCGCAAAGGCCTCTGTTTCTTCGAGCAATTTTTCTTGCGCGTCCCAAAATTGTTCGATCTGGGCACCGAAGGCCGGATTGCCTGAAATGGGCGGCTGCATTTGCTTGAAAATATCCAAAAGTGAGGTCGGGCTATTTGTGTTAGATTTCTTTGTCGGCATCGAAAGTTCCTCCTCATTCCCTGAATAGGCTATTGTGCCACCTGCGGCGCGCTTTCGCCTTAATACAGATCAAAATCCCTTATTTTTATTACCCTCGGCCTAGGCCGCAACGGGACACTCGCATTCTCTCCGACATCGGTTCCTAGAGGGCAGCGTTGGAGTTAGAGTAGTCTAGACAAGAACTTAACGTTTGGATTTCTATGCACATTGCCGGCTTTCTGATTACTCTTGGTGTTCTCTTTCTTGCCGGATTGGCGGCCGACCAACTAGGCCGGGCCACGCATCTTCCTCGTGTTACAACCTTACTGTTCCTCGGTCTGATCGCCGGGAACGCCGGAATGGGGCTAATCCCACTCGACGTTGCCATGTGGTTCGACGAGATTTCCATTGTGGCTTTGACGATGGTCGCGTTCCTTCTTGGCGGATCTTTGACCCGCGAGAACCTGGTTCGACATGGCCGGGCCATTCTGACGATTTCGATTTCAATCGTGGTTGCAACCCTTGTTATCGTGTCTGCTGGATTGACCGCAATTGGTATGCCGCTTGGATTGGCATTGGTGCTGGCGGCAATTGCCACAGCTACGGCTCCGGCCGCCATGACTGATGTGATCAAACAATCTGGGGTGTCTAACAGCTTTACCGAGACATTAAAGGGCGTCGTCGCAATTGATGACGCTTGGGGTCTGATCGTTTTCAGCATCGCCCTGGTTCTGGCCGGTCATTCGGATGGTTGGGCCAGCATCACCGCCGCAGCGATGTGGGATTTCGGGGGCGCCATTGTTTTGGGTGTCACCTTGGGCGTTCCGTCCGCTTACCTAACCGGCCGTTTGAAACCGGGAGAGCCAATGCAGGCAGAAGCAGTGGGAATAGTCTTTCTTACAGCGGGCCTCGCGCTTTGGCTGGAGGTTTCATTTCTAGTAGCAGGCATGGTTGTCGGCGCAGTGATCGGGAATCTTGCCCGCCATCATGATCGTGCTTTTCATGAGATCGAACATATTCAGTGGCCGTTCATGATTTTGTTCTTCCTACTGGCTGGCGCCACGTTGGAAATTGAAGCCTTCGGTTTGATGGGCTGGGCTGGTGCTCTTTTCCTATTCTTGCGTGCCGTGGCCCGCCTTGTCGGAGGTTACTGCGGAGCAAAACTGGGCGGCCTGCCTCGCCGTCAGACCCGCTGGTACGGTCCCGCTTTGTTGCCACAGGCTGGTGTCGCGGTAGGTATGGCCCTTGTAGCGGGAGAACAATTTCCGCATTGGGCCGCGTCGATCATGGCCTTTACTCTAGCCAGTACTGTGGCCTTCGAGGTGTTGGGGCCGCCACTGACTCTCATGTCAATCAAACGCACGGCTGACACGGACTAGCAGATTGGTCAGTGACTATTCAGACTGGATCGACTCAAGGAAGGCGAGCAAATTCGCCAACGGCAGGCCTACCATCATAGGTTGCCCATTAGGTAGAGCCACTGCGATTTGTTGGTCTGTCTCAAACACCGCGCCAAAGATTGGCATTTCGCCGCCATGGGCGAGCAATTGTGAACGACCATCAATCTGTTCAGCTATGCGAACTATCGGAAACACACCGTCGTTTTCGCCCGCCAATTTGGTTAGGTCGGGTGTTCGAATAGCCAGCATTTCGGCCATTGGTCCGTCTCCGGTCGCTTCGAAACCGTGACATTGCCAGCAATACGTCCGGTACAAATCACTTCCCTCACTGACGCTGACCTCCTGCGCTAGTGCAGGCCCCGTGAACAACAGTGCCAGTAAAATCCCGCGAACAATCTGCATATGCTCCTCCAATTCGCTGCCCCGGATGAAGATCTTATTAAACGGTGTAGCTAGGGAACGTCTTTGACCTTGCTCATGTTGTTCGCACCAGTACGAACATTGGCGTTTCAGTCAAATAGCGTTTGAGCGCGCGCCGAATCTAATCAAGCCCGGCCTCCAACTACGCCACCTCGTCATCGACCCCACCACCCTTGCGCCCAGACGGCACTCCTTCCAATGCGTTCAAATGCAGACGAATTCGCCAGAGGTGATAAGACACTCGATGCAACCATCTGAGGGCATCCAAGCGAGCCCAGACCACGTCGTCCGGCAGACTGTCAGTCGCAGCGTCAGAGATGAGCAAGTCTCTGCGAAGTTTCCTCTGTCGTCGCAGAAAACGGCGAACGCGGTTCAGCGTAATTTCACACTCCACTGGATCGTCGATTTCCAAAAAGCCATCAGTTGCTGCAATCATCACCGAAGCAAGCCGCTTCAACCGCCAGTCTTTCGGTAACTCGCTTATCCGATCATCTTGGCCACACCGGTAAAGCAACCGGTCAAGATGATCCAGGATATGGTACATATCCTTGATGTTGGATATCTCTGCGTCGGGCATGCTGGGCAGTTCTATTTTGTCCAGATACGAGCGGGCTTCGGACACGGCGGTCTGAATGTTATCCCGACCAAAATCGATTCCGTTTGTCTGAGATGCCCCCAGACACGACCGAAGGTGCGCCACTTCGGCCCTTACAATGCGTTCGACTGCAGCCTTTGCCGCATCCACGGCTAATTCCGGCATCCCAAGGACAAGCGGATCCAGAGATCTCGTTAACTCAGCACCTCGGTCAGGTATAAGCGCCTCGACAAATCTGGCGAAGGGTTTCGCGAACGGCAAGATCAGCGCCACGCCTATGGCGTTAAAGAAACTATGGAACGCGACCAGCGCAGTCAGAGAATTTCCGGCCCCCGCCCCGCTTGCAAAAACCGAAGTAAATGGACCTAGCAAGAAAAAAGCCATTGCTCCTGTCATCACGTTGTAGATCACATGAGCAAACCCGGTTCGACGCGCCATCGTGCCCCCGCCCAAAGTCGCCAGAACTGCCGTAAAAGTCGTGCCCACATCCATTCCAATGACGAGAGCTGCTGCTTGAGGGAAGTTCACAGCACCCGCGCTCAACGCAGCCAATGCGGTCGCAACGCCAGCGCTCGAAGACTGCGTCACCATCGTGATAAGCACGCCTATCAATACAAGCTTCAGCCTGCCTAGCAGTGTATCTGGCGGGAAATCGGCAGGGGTCACTATGCCGCGAAATACGTCAAGCCCGGACTTGAGTTGCTCGATCCCAATGAAAATCAAGCTGAACCCGGCCAACGCCAGCCCAAGGCCGGAAACCGCTTTTCTTCCCGAAAGCGCCAGCAAAGCCCCAACAAAAACAACGGGCAACATCACTTGCCCCAGGTCTAGCTTGAACCCCAAGAGCGCGACGAGCCAACCTGTCATAGTCGTTCCGATATTGGCCCCAAAGATGATCCCAAGCGCCTGTGGAAACGTGAGAAGGCCAGACGCGACAAATCCTACTGCCGCGACAGTCGTTGCACTAGAAGACTGGATTGCAGCTGTCGTGACCGCGCCTGTTATCGCCCCGGTAAACGGTGTCGACGTGAACCGGCCCAAAATATCTCGTAATTGCGCCCCTGCCAAAGCCTTCAAACCGTCCGTCATCAACAGCATGCCGATAAGAAAAAGGCCGATGCCACCCAAAGCTGGTAACAGGTTCCAGAACATCGCGAATAGCTTTTCACCTTTGATCTGACATTGCCGAACATTTTAGCTTTGCCTTTAAGTTCGACGGTGTTCGACAATTGGTTTGCATCCAGCATCGCAACCCCGACACTGCAAGTTGATTGACATAGATCAAAGCACCAACATAAATCACATACTGAAATGCGAATGTTTCAACTTGTTCTACGTTCACTGACCTGTCCCCAAGCGAACACTATGGTGAACGGAATTTTGTAGGAGTGGAAGTTCCACCCACGGGGGCTCGGCAGAAGTGGTGGCGAGCCCCCAGTTGGTTGATTGGCTCCCAATGCGCCCACACGTTGAGACACAAAGCATTCGGTGCAGCTTTGACCATAGGATTGAGCTGCTCCGCCAATCGCGGAAAGTAACGAGAAGGACGCCACTGACGACGTTCTGAATGGGCAGTTGGTGGAAATCGCTTATGAGCTCTGTTGATCCAAACGAACAGAAACTCCGACGGGCCCTTACTACCCCGTTGCTCACGCTTTATGGCCTTGGGGTAACGGTCGGAGCGGGCATTTACGTTTTAGTCGGTGCAACAGCAGACATTGCCGGACCGTTTGCGGCGTTGTCGTTCGTTGTAGCTGCGCTCGTCGTATCACTCACCGCGCTTTCGTATGCAGAACTCGCAACACGATTTCCTGTCAGTGCAGGTGAAGCAGCCTATGTTGAGGCGGGATTTCAGAAAAGATGGTTGGCGGTTTTCGTAGGGCTCGCGGTCGCGGCTTCGGGGGTTATCTCTGCCTCTGCCGTTGCAATTGGCGCAGCATCATATCTTCATGCTTTGACCGGTTTTGCGATTCCTGTTTTGACCATCAGCGTCGTTTTGATCATGGGTCTAATCGCGCTTTGGGGGATCACTGAATCGGTCTTTGTTGCGGCCGTCATTACGATCATCGAGATCGCAGGCCTTCTCTTTGTGATTGGCTGGGGCATGTCGGTTCAGGATCCGCAGGGATACGGGATCAGTTCGATGCTTCCACCACTTGAACTCGACGCGTGGAGAGGCATTTTCGCAGCATCACTTCTCGCCTTCTTTGCATTTGTTGGCTTCGAGGACATGGCCAATGTCGCGGAAGAGGTCAAAGACCCCGTGCGCACCATCCCAAAAGCGATTTTACTAACCCTCGTTCTGGCGACCATGTTGTATCTGGGAACCTCAATGACGGTTCTACTTGTTGCTCCGATCGACGTTCTCTCGACATCCGCAGCACCCCTCGCGCTTGTGTTTTCAAACGCCCCCGAGGTGATCAAACAGGGGTTTTCCGCGGTCGCGATTGTGGCGACAGTCAATGGAGTACTGATCCAGATGATCATGGCCTCGCGGGTGATCTACGGCCTAGCTGACCGTAACCATTTACCGAAGGTTCTGGCGATTGTCCCAAAAGCAACTCAGACACCAGTTATCGCTACTTTGCTGGTCGTGGCGATCATCGTTTTGCTGACCCAAACTATACCGATTGGTACTCTGGCAGAGCGCACGTCTCAGATCGTTCTAGGCGTCTTTGTGCTCGTCAACATTTCGCTGATCTTGCTGAAGATGAAGCCGGACGAGGCCGCCAAGCACTTCCGTGTTCCTCTTGTGGTACCGATCCTTGGGGTGATCACCAGTTCATTGCTTTTCGGATCTGGATTTCTCTAACTAAACACAACGACCCAAAGGCTTCCACGAGCTACCACGGCAAATGACGACTGACCAAACTTCAATAGGATCAAAACTTTCGGCCTGGTGGCATAGAACGTTTGTGGATCTGGTTCAGCAGCTGCAATGGTCGTATTTACCGCCATTGATGGTCTACTTCGCTGCCGGCGTGTCCGGCCTGACCTCGGTCGTCGGAGCTTTTTTCCTCAAAGACTATCTAGATTTATCCGCCTCTTTCGTTGCTGGACTTGCATTTTGGGCTGGTATCCCGTGGATACTCAAAATGCCGCTTGGCCATGTCGTGGACCTGTTCTGGCGCTGGAAGTCCCTGCTGATCCTGTTTGGCGCATCCCTGATCACGTTGTCATTGCTAACAATGTATGGGCTTGTGACCGCGCCTGCACAGATGTCCAGTTTCATGCCACTGGAAGACTGGTATGTTGTTGCCTTGCTGTTGGCGCCTTCGGGCTATGCCATTCAGGACGTTGTTGCCGACGCCATGACGGTCGAGGCGGTTCCCAAGGTCAACCAGCACGGCCTCCCGTTTACACCTGAAGAAACCCGTGCACAGCACACGACAATGCAGACTTTGGGCAGAGTCTCGATCATTTCCGGGTTTGCGGCGGTTGCGGCTGTGAACATCTGGATTTTCTCTGGAACCGAAGATCTGCAAAAATCCGAGCGCCTCGCGCTCTATGGCCGAGTGTACTTGGTAGCACTGGCCATACCCGTGTTGTCGGTCAGCGGAGTCGTTCTTCACAGCTTGATCCAGCGTCAACGTGTCCAGCGGGGACACCCGCCCCACACACCGGACGCAGTCACCGAAGTCAAATGGTCCATATTGCTCGGCGGTCTCGCATTCGTGGTGCTCAGCATCGTTCTGGGAACCGCTGATTTCGAATTTGCGCAGGAAACAGTTTTCGCGGTTTCCCTGACGGTAATTCTGTACCTCATGTCGCGCCTGCTCAAAGAGCTGGAACCGGCCCAAGCCAAGGCCTTAATTGGGACAGCGACAATCATTTTTGTTTTCCGTGCCGTTCCTCTGCCGGGGCCAGGCCTGACCTGGTTCGAAATCGATGAACTAGAGTTCGATGAGCAATTCTTAGCAATCTTGGCTTTGTTGACTTCGCTGCTGGCGCTGCTGGGGTTAATTGTTCTGCGACCATTCATGGCCAACCGCTCAATTGCGCATGTGGTGATATTGCTGACAATCGCCGCAGGCATACTCGCCCTGCCTAACCTTGCTCTCTACTACGGCATTCATGAATGGACAGCTGAACGTACTGGCGGAATTGTAGACGCAAGATTTATTGCCATTCTCGATACAGCGGTTGAGTCGCCGCTTGGGCAGATCGCCATGGTCCCGATGTTGGCTTGGATTGCACGCAATGCCCCAACTCATTTGAAAGCGACCTTCTTTGCCGTGATGGCATCGTTTACCAACATGGCATTGTCGGCCAGCAGCCTCAGCACCAAGTACCTCAACCAGACATACGTCGTCACGCGCGCTGTCACCAAGCCCGAAACCGGTGAGGTCACGTCGACTGCGGACTACAGTCAACTTGGGTATTTGCTGATCTCCGTGGCCCTGATCTCAGTGATCGTTCCACTCGCTACAGTGTTCTTCGTTCAAAACTCGCGCTTCCGAACGACCGAATGATCACTGGCTTTCCACCTTTCCTAGTAGAGTTCTGAGATGTGAGACCGGGACGCCGATGTTTGAACCACCAAACTCGGGCAGGATCGCAGCATTGATGGCAACGACCTCGCCCCTCCGATTCAATGCTGGCCCTCCACTCCCACCGGTCGTAGTCTCAGCGTCATAAACGATGGCGCTCCCACTTGTCCGCGCGACGATCCCCCGGCTTGCTAGCGGGTGAATCTTGCTTTGAGCGGAAAGCCGGGACGCAATCGACCAAAAGTTCAACGTTCCTTCTGCCTCCAGTTCCTCTAGAAAGCCCGGACCAGCCTGCGCGATCAAAGCTTTCAAACCCGTTGGATATCCCAACAGATAAAGCTCTTCACCAACGCGCGACGTGGCATCCGCCAACGGAATTCCGAGGTCCTGAACGCGGCTTGGCTCAACTGCCAAAATCGCCAAGTCTGCGGCTTCACTGAACTGGACCAAACGCGCCTCTATTGGTTCCATCTGATCAGGCAAATAGGCCAGCAGCCTCAACATCTCTGGCTCAAGACCAGCGTCGCTCAGCGCTTTCTCTCGGTTCCCCGAGGTCCAGGGCAAAGCGACATGGCGGTTGGTGGCCATCAATGGCACCCCAGCAATCAAAAACCCTGTTCCGGTGAACTGAAATTCTGCAGGTTCGCCAGTCCCGTCCGGTTCGATCCAAGGCTGGCCAAACGGGGTCTTCAGGTTTTCTCCGTTAGGTCCCAACACATGCCGTAAAATCTTTCCGCTTTCCACGTGGCGCAGTCCGTAAGCCCCCTGAAGGAAAGCGACCGATCGAGTGGAGGCAGCGATCACCCGCGTTGGTGCTCCCGCCCGCTGCTCCAAGGTTCCAAGACGCTGCTCGGTCGACAGAACTTGGTTTTCAAAAGCGTCACGCAACGAAGCCAGGTCATCAGGCGTAAGTGCATCTTCTCGCGTCTGAGCAAGCATAACCGCGACGGCTTCGATCTTGCGGGACTCCTGTTCGATACTATCCGCCAAACGCCGGTCGTTTTGGAAAAGCAGGTACCCAAACCCCGCAATCACAAGAAGCGTTGCAAGAACTGTGATCCTGAACAGTATCGTGGTCTGAGACGCAAGCCGCCGCCCACTATCGCGCAGGGCACCAGACATCTTTTTGGCGAAAGGTCGACGGCTTGTTCGGGTATAAGCATAAGCATCACTGAGAATATCTTCGACTGTGTGGTGTGCGGGAAATGAGTGTTCGCACAGCCTGTATCGAGACATAGGGCCCTTTTCGCCGAACTCGATCATGTCGCCATGGTTAAGAGACGCCGATGAGGCTTTTTGTCCGTTTACCCATATATTGCGCCCTGCTGACGCGGTTATTGTGTAACCGTCGTCAACCCACTGTAGGGTCGCAATATCGTTATCATGCGGAGGCAGGTTGTCTTTAGGTCGAAGGCTTAACACCCTGCTATCGTCAACAGAAACGGTCAGGGCTTTATCGACCAGCCAGTTCACGTTTCCGCGCGATGGTCCGGTCAGGCTCTCCAGAAAGGCCCGAACCTCACCTTCAACAGCATGTCCAGAGGGTGTAATGCTACTCGCTTCTGGTTTTTGCATTATGGCCCCCTATCCAAACGCGTGAGGGCATTCTACCACGCTACAACACCAAACCCATGGCCTAGTGCGAATGTACAAAAAACGCATTTATATAAACACTTGCGATGTCTGCCCGGATTCAACCAAAAAACATCATTCAGGCCGCAACTCAAAGAAGGCCGATCAATGATCGACCCTCTGCTTTGGCATTTTCAAGCCTCGCATCGAGCCAACTGACCGTCTATTTCGAAGAAACCTTGATCTTACGGCTTGGATCCTGAGGCTCAGTCTTCGGCATTTCGATATGCAGAACGCCTTTGTCGAATGTTGCGGAAATCTTGTCGATTCCCACAGTGTCTGGTAGCGACATGGCTCTGGAAAAACTGCCATAGCTTCTTTCGCTGACGCGTAGATCGCCCGTTTCATCATGCGTAATCTTCTTCTGACCGCGCAGGATTAGCCTGCGGTCCTTGATCTCAATTTCCACATCATCCTCTTCCAGCCCTGGCAATTCAGCCGTCAGAACAATCGCAGAATCCGTTTCTTGGACATCGATTGCCGGTGAAATCGCACCTCTCATGTCAAGAGACGGAAAACCCGTGCGTTGAGCAGCCGTTTCCATCGGTAGGAAGAGTGATCCTCCCGCCAAAAAACGCGACATCAACGTTTCCATTTCACGCCGAAAGTTGTCGGAGAGCGGATGCGTTCCAGTGAAAAGTTGCGGGGACTTTTTGTCTTCTAGCATTTTTTGAGCCTCCTCCTTTGGTCTGATTTCGCGCG
The DNA here is from genome assembly GCF_059613205.1 of Ruegeria sp. BHSB064. Taxonomy (NCBI): domain Bacteria; kingdom Pseudomonadati; phylum Pseudomonadota; class Alphaproteobacteria; order Rhodobacterales; family Roseobacteraceae; genus Ruegeria; species Ruegeria sp. BHSB064. The sequence goes on along the minus strand of NZ_JBXWSB010000016.1, from coordinate 10,806 downwards.
CGCAACATTATGGCAGAAAACGCGGTCAAGGACCTTGATCTTGCGCAAGCATACAACCTCATCCGTCGCCAGATCGCTCGCACCGGTTGAACGAACAGAAACGAGAACCGTCGTCCAACAGACTTGCCAGGTCGTGCTGGAGTTAACACCAATCTCAGTAGTCTTGATCAGAACCCCAGGTCAGCTTAGCGTTTATTCTAAATGAGCCTGAGTTGCCTACCTTTAGCGCAGTGGAGCAAAACCGTATGAAATGGCCTTATCTGGCGCTGATTTACGTTTTGCTGATCTTGGCTCCCTTGGGTTTTTCTTGGTCTCTGGGATGGCCACCGCGATCATTTCATCAAGAGCTCGCGTCCGGGCTTGGAATGCTTGCGTTTTCAATAATCTTAGTCGAGTTCCTGCTGTCTGGCCGGTTCAGGTTCATCTCTTCCGGCTTAGGTATGGATGTGACTATGCGGGTGCATCAGTTGATGGCGCGGACAGCACTTGGCTTTGCACTCATACACCCGCTGCTGTATCAGGGTACGCCTTCTGGCGGACGTCGCCCGTGGGACGGAACAAACCAACTTACGATTTCGACCGACTTTTCCACGCTGGTATCGGGCATCGGCGCATTTTTTTTGCTGTTCATTCTGGTCGCCTCGGCAATTGCCCGCAAATCCCTTGATTACAAATACGAAACATGGCGCCACTTACACGGGCTGGGAGCCTTGGTGATCGCATGCCTGCTGTTGCATCACACGGTCTATGCTGGGCGCTACGGTGGGCATCCGCTATTGATGTATCTCTGGCTTTCCCTGGCCAGTATTGCAGTTGGAACCTTGCTGTATGTCTATCTCGTTCGCCCTTTACGTCAGAGGAAAAGACCGTGGCGCGTTGCTTCTGTGTCTCGACTAACACCGAAGCAATGGGAGTTGCGTCTCAAGCCAGATGGTCACAACGGACTAAACTTCGAAGCAGGGCAGTTTGCCTGGCTAAACGTCGGCCACAGTGCTTTTTCGCTACATGAGAACCCGTTCTCGATTAGTTCTGCACCCGCCGAAGGCTCCGAAGTTTCATTCGTGATAAAGGAGCTTGGGGACTTCACATGCGGTCTGGGACAGATCGCTCCGCAAACCACTGTCTATCTGGATGCCCCACACGGAAACCTGTCGATCAGCCACCGCAATGAGACAGGCATTGTTCTGATCGCAGGTGGTGTCGGGATCGCGCCAATGTTGAGCATTATGCGTCAAGTTCGACTGAGTGGAACACAAAACGATCTCAAGCTTATCTATGGCAACCGGGTAGAGGAGCAGATTGTTTTTCGCCAGGAGTTGTCCAAAGAAAACACAGTATTTGTTCTATCCGAACCGCCAAAGGATTGGCGCGGCGAAACAGGTTTGATCGACGGTCCCCTGTTGGACCGCAATTTATCTTCCAAGCAATTTGAGAGCTGGCTTTTTGTTCTCTGCGGCCCCCCTGCCATGATGGACGCCGTCGAAGATCATCTGATCGCTCGGGGCACCGCGTCACACCGGATTTTGTCTGAAAGGTTTGACTATGATTAGATTGCTCAGAAACCTGCCCGCACGACAACAAGTGAAGGTCACGGTGTGGTGCATCAGTTTTATAATCCTCGTCGCTGTCTTGGCCTTTTCTTTAAGGTAGCAAAACAAGCCATTGGGCCATAGCCAGTATCAAAAATTATCCGCCAAAAAGGCCGATTTGATTCGAGATGTAGGTCGCCGGAAACTTCCTTAAAAACATGCTCTGCGTGGACAGCAAAAGCGTACCACAACTCTCCCGATACGCTCCCAAGTAACGCCTTTGATAGAGATCAAGGGCAACGCAGGCAACTTATTCATAATCAGCAATCTATTCAGACCGGTTTATGGGAGGATCGGAATGACCGTACTCATCGCCTTCGCTACAGTCGAAGGCCAGACAGCAAAGATTGCGCGCTTCATCAGCAGTGTAGCGAAGAATGCTGGTTTCAACGCAAACCTGATCAATACCGACGAAATGCCCAGCCACGTTTCGCTTGACGATATGGTTAAGGTTGTTCTTCTGGCCCCTGTCCACGAGCGTAGGCACCCCAATTCATTTGAGGCATTTATCGCTTCAAATAGAGATGCCTTAATGAAGCGAAAGTCTCTCGTGCTTTCCGTCGGTTTAAAAGCTGCTTTTGCGTCAGGTCGAGAAGAAGCACGCGACTATCTTGACGAAATGCTTCTTCGAACAGGTTTTGAACCAAATGCGACGGCTTTGATCGCAGGCGCGGTGAGACCCGAAAACTACGGGTATTTTGAGAGGGAGATCCTTAAGCACGTCGTCTTGCTCGGTCGAAAAATCGATCCACGAGAAGGAGCAAGGGAATTTACTGACTGGGATGAGCTAACGTCAATTGTGATAGATTTCCTTGGCGAAAACGGTCGGGCGAACACGCTTCAACCTCAAGCAAACTCTTAAAAAACGGTTTCTCAAGCATTTACCGATGAATTTTAATTGCTTTGGCTCCCAGAAAGTCACAGTCGTCGGCTCACTTCATCAGTGTCCGAAAAGCACTGATAAACTTGTCTGCTCCAACATTGCTTGCGTCGTGCCCCCAAAAACTGACTCTCGCAAATGGGAATGCCCATAAGCGCCCATAACAACGAGATCGGCCCCCGCTTCGCTTGCTCGTTCTTGAATGCAGTCTGCAATTGAATTTCCCCCGCACTGGAACTGCGACACGGTCACGTCGCAACCGTGATGGCCGAGCCATTCAGCTAGGTCAGTTCCGGGCACACTACCTTCTAAGTCCTCAGGCGACGGTAAATCAAAACACCCAATCACAACTTCATTGGCCGCCAGAAGAATGGGTAAGGCTAAATGCGTCGCCCTAGACGCAGGCAAGCTGTCATTCCATGCCAAAAAAATGCAGTCGCGTTGGGCAAACGGATCTCCATTGATCATCAGAGCGACAGGCGAATGAAGCAATACTCCGCACGCGATCACGTGAAATAAATCGGGATCTCTTCGCAATCCAGCGTCTAGAAAGGCGATATCGGAGAATTTTGCTTGTTCTGCTACAATTTGCTGTAACTCTGCTCCAAGCCCCATAAAGGCAACTACATTTGCCGATACGCCCCGCCCAACCAGAAGCGCTTCAACTCTAGTGGCGCGAGACTTCAAGGCGGCATTTTTCGCGTGAAGAACGTCCAACCAGTTTGAGGGCAGACCCGCCTCAACGAACTTGTTTGATCCATACTTCAGGAAAGGCAGGCTAGGTAACGCCGCGATCAATACGCAATTCAAGTGGTCGTTCTGGATACGGGCAGTTTCAGCGCATTCCAAAATCGAAGCGTCCTCAACATCAACTCCTACATAATATGCCACTGTTCTGTATTGCATTCCCGACCTCCGTCCGGAATTTCAATTCGCCCAAGAGCCGTGCGCACAGCTTAAACCAACGAAGAGACATTATTGTTGGTCGTTCTTCTTACTTCGGCAACATAAAGAACTCTTCCAGCACAATCTTGCCTTCCGCCACCGAATACACTGCGATCTCACGCAGGGTCATACGCTCACCCGTAGCCTTCTGAATCACTTCACCTCTGAAGCGCACTCCAAAGCGGTTGGGTGGGTGGACGTAGGGGCCGTCCACTTCTAGTTCTTTGATTTCATGCGATGCCAACCAATCCTCTCTTTTTCCTTTGATGGCTTCGCGACCCTTTGAAACGCGGAATTGTCGAACCGGAGGCACAACGGCCTCTATCGACTGTGCGTTTTCCGCATACATTTCATCAACACTTCCAAGGCCCCTACGCTCACGCATGGCCTCGACGAAGGATCTACCGATTTCAATTAACTCTTCCATGAATCCCCCCTGAGTTACCATGGATTGTACCACTTCTTGCCCGCTCAAATCTTGACAAGGATCAATGAGCACCTGAGGAAATGACATGAGGCCAATTCGTACTCAACTCTGCTCAGCCAGAAGTAACACACTTAATACCGCGCCACATTCGCATCAATCTACAGGAAAGGCGGACAGCGTCAGCATGCTAGTGTCGCAGTTGCTATTTGGTTTTTAGCCAGTGCGACCGTGTATTGGCGGCTGGTTGCAACCTAAAGCTGCCATGGAGATGTAATGCTATACAAGAGGAAGTACTGAGGCGATTGCCACGGCCGTTTTTTCCAAAAACACATCTTCGCCCTTACTTGCCAGACAATATCCGGCCCCCGCTCCTTCCCTCCGTCATGCGGGAGAAGGCCCTTCGTTTTCAGGTTCGTATCCGCGCGATGCCTTTTGTCGGAGGCCAGCCGCTTCCCCGCAGGCTTCTCACCTGCCCCGCTTTGATCGCGCACGGTCTCGGCGGTCCCCGGTCCGACGAGTGTTTGAAGACGCCCGTCGACCGGTGGGTTCCGTAGTCGCGTTTCTGCACTGGGCCAGAAGGAGCCGCGTCGGTGCGGGATGGGGTAGTCCCCGAACCATAGTTCACAATTGGTGGCCGGTCGTGAACACACCGTGGTCACCGCTTTTTTTGATCGTTTGCCAGGGAAAGCGGCAAGAATAAACCGGACGCAACGGAGACGGGGAGACCCATCCCGGCCCGGAACGTCCGATTTTATGCTCTTGCTGACTAAGTGTATTGATCTCTATTTTTGGGGATCTTTGTGTTTCGCGCGGCCGCAAGTTGTACAAGTCGTAGTTGGTGTGACGCGCAACAGCCCTCCAATATCGAATGCCGCTCGACACAGAACCTAGCCAAATTGTTCTCTTCCTGTTCTTTTGTTGATGTGCAACCTTGGAAGGGGTCGCCGCGTCTCAATCAGCGCTTTCTGAGCAATCAGTACTGCCTTGATGCGCATCAGCTTTTGGACATGCGACCAGACCCTAGAGTGTGCCAAACGGAGAATAACATGAGCGCCAACTTGGACGGTGGTCTGAAGGATAATCGCGACGTTGAATATGATGAGGGTGACTATTCCGTCTATCCGCATATGGATGGGATCAAGTGCTCGATGTCATGGAAGCTCGGCAGTTATGGCGAACGCGGCGTTCTTACCGAGGGCATGATCGGGAACTTGTGTGAACACTTTGGCCTGCCAGCACGACTCGTACGCGACTTGTCCACCATGCTGGGTCACTGCCTCAATAACGATGACGACATTGCAATCAATCTGACCGAGGTTCGGCGCTCGCAAGCGATTGATCGAGGTCGAAAGCACCTCAATCAACTTTTTCGGAAAGCCAAACAGAGTTCCATTGCCCCACAAGAACTCCGGAAAGCATTGGGCTCGCTTTCGACTTATTTCGTATCGACGCCAGAAGATGCAGACCTTCTTCCTCAAGTCCTCGACAAGCTTGAGACCGCAACGACACTTACTCAAGATGTCATAGATGACATTCGGCACATCCTTGTGACCCCCGGCGCAGTTGCAGAGATGTCGCCCCGGGATAAGCGGTTCTCGCGCGACAAACGCCGTCAGTACATTGTCGAGAGCTGCTGTTACATCTGGAAAGATGCCGGTCGCCCCCTAACCTATACGACATACTCAGACGGTCGCCCCGGAGGACAACGGCAAGGTCCGCTCGTCAACTTTATCCAGGCTGTCGTGAAGATGATCACCGAGCCGGGGCAAATCCTGAGCGGTGAGACGATCCGCTTGGACATTGACGGTTTTCGCGACAAGCTTGAGCGCGAAGAGCAAGAGCGTTGGGCGCCGCCGGAATTGGGCAATCAATACACTTAGAATGAGCAAGCCCGCGTTGTCATGGTCATGGCATGACACGCGTTCCTGCCATATCCCCTTCTGACGACCACGCGCACAAGCAGGTTGAGACAGCGATTGACCAGTTGGTCCGATTGCTGGCTGGCCAGGCAGTACGGGAACTGGGCCGGGACGCCTCTGACCAAAAGGAGGCGCATCAGTATGCCACAGATCAATGCGAAGAAAAGCCCACCCCGCAAGCTTCTGACGGTGAAAGACGTCGCTGAACTGGACAATTGCTCGGAGAAGACGGTGCGCCGTGCGATTGCGGCTGGCCTGCTTGAGGTTATTCGGGTCGGCCCTGGCGGACGCCTCATCCGCATTGATCCGGCAGCTCATGCCGCCTACCGGCAGGCACAGTGCTGGTAGGTAATCGCGACCATTAATGTACATTAATGTCAATAGGTTATGGTATTTTCGGGAAGAGGGCCTGCCCGTAAGTTGCGGACTTTCTGTGCTACGCTTTTCCCGAATCGGACCTCCTGTCCACACCCGTCCGCCCGAGACCTGACATGTCCAAAGGACCGCAAACCCGATGACTAGCCAAAGCCCCGTTCCATTGACATTGGCCTTCGTTAAAGCCGACACACCGATGTTCGCCGAGCTCATCGACCAACTGCACTCCGACAGCTCTCTGTCGGACGGACGCCGTCGCGACATGATCTCCGGCCTGCGCCGCGTGGCCAAAGCCCTTGGGCTGCCGCCAGAGGATGTGCCCTGCGACAGCCGCTGGTTGCAGCCCCGTCTGTCCAAAGTCACACCGGCAGCACTCGGTCTTACACCGAAGAGTTGGCAAAACGCGGTAAGTGATGCGCGTGCCGCCCTCGCGCATTTCGGGCTGGTGGAACACCGCTTCAACCGGATCAATGATCTGTCTCCCGATTGGCACTCGCTCTGGACAGCTGTACTTGCGTCCGGGGACAAGACATTGCAACCCGCGCTCTGCCGCTTCGTACACTTTCTAAACCGGCAGGGCGTCAAACCTGCCACTGTGTGTGAAGAGCATGCTCAAGCCTATCGCGTAGCCCTTGAGCACAACGAGATCAGCAAATCTCCTGATGTTGCACATCGTGCCGCTGTCAACGGCTGGAACCTGGCGGCTCGACGTATTTCACAATGGCCCAACGTCACTTTGCCTCTGGAATCGCGTCGGAAGGTCATCACTTTTCCGGTGACTGATTTTCCGGCGCCATTCCAAACCGATCTTGCAAAGCTGATGCATCGTCTGTCCAATCCAGACCAGCTGGCAGATGACGGACAGTACAGAGCACTACGACCCGCGACCCTGTCCCAATACCAAAGGCAGTTGGTTCGGTTCGCCTCCGAACTCATTCACTCTGGTATCCCGATCGCGGAGATTGGCGGATTGGACGTCCTGATTAACCCGGCGATGGCTGAACGGGGTTTGCGCCAGATGTTATCGCGCACCAACAACCAGACCACAAAGATGATCAGCGAGATTGCCGCGTTACTCCGCAATCTGGCCCGGTTACTCAATGCACCCGAAGACACCCGGGAATTACTGGCTGGGCTTGCAGCGCGTCTGGCGGTCAAACCCCAGAATGGCATGACCCAAAAGAACCGAAGCAGACTTCGAATGTTGCAAGAGGACCGGCATCAGCAGCGCCTGCTACTCCTGCCCGAACGGATTTTCGCGCGACCACGCGGCGCCTCCAAGCCGTACGGATGGGCTCTGGCGCGCGAAAATGCGCTCGCAATCGCCATCCTGCTGGTCTGCCCCGTCCGTGTGAAGAATCTGGCTGGCATCCACATTGAACGCCACCTGCACCGCCCTGTTGATGGCCGAGCCTACCTGGTTCTGGAAGACGGTGAGACCAAAAATGAACGACCTGTCGAGTTCGAGATTCCGCGTGATGTATTGCGCATGATCGACAGCCATCTCAAATCTCGTTGCCCGGAACTCTGCCCCGCTGGAACGCCTTGGCTGTTTCCCCGCAGGGATGGTCAACATTCTGTTGATCCCGGCGTTCTGTCTGGGCGCATCTCCAAACGGATCCGGAAAGAAACGGGGTTGGAGATGAACGCCCACCTGTTTCGGCATTTCGCGGTGATGAACTGGCTCGACGCCAATCCCGGCGGCTACGAGGTTGCGCGTCGGTTGCTCGGACATTCGGAGGTCAGCCACACCATCAACATGTATTCCGGTCTTGAGGCACGTTCGGCAACCCGCGCCTTTGCTGACCTGATAGACGCCAAGAAAGGGCGTCGCTGATGAGCCTTGTTCTGCCGCTCGACGAATGGCCCGCGCAAGACCGGGATATGTGGCTCAGCCTTCAGGCGGAAGGTGGACCGCTCGACGATTGCGGTGTCCTCGCTCATCTACGCGCAACCTCGTTGAAGACGTTAGAGTTGCGCTATGCCCGATGGTTGCAATGGCTGATTACCAGCGACACGGAGGCGATCACACTGCCTCCGGCTCGACGCGGGACCCTGCCGCGCCTTTCCGCTTGGCTTCGGGACCTCTCACACACCCGGCCGATGACCCGGTTGATGTTCATTGATGGCGTGTTGCGTATCCTCTCTGCAACTGACCCGACGCAGGACTGGTCCGCTCAGCGGAAGTTGAAAGCGGGATTGAAGCGCGCCGCGGGACGAGGTGATCGGGATCGCAAACTTGGGCGTGTGTTGTCCAGCGAGGTTCTATTCCGTGCAGGGCTGACTCTGGCGACGGGTCATGCAGAAGCGGCGCCAACACCGCTGCGTAGAATGATGCATCTGCGGGATGGCACCATGATTGCCATGCTGGCTTTGATGCCGATGCGGCGACGCGCCTTCGCCAGCCTTCGGATTGGCGTATCCTTGCATGTCACACCGAACGCCATGACTGTTGCGCTCCCAGGGGATCTGACAAAATCGGGACAGCCTTGGGAAGCTGATGTTCCCCAGAGCGTTGAGCCGCTCTTGCGCCGTTATGTCAACGAAGCCCGTCCCTTTTTAATGGAGCGTGGCCAACAGCATCACAATGTCCTGTGGGTTGGCCGGTCTGGTACTCCTTTGAAGAAAGACGCGCTGAGCCCCCGGATCGCAGAGCAGACTCTGAAGCTGACGGGTCGCCGCATCCCACCGCATTTCTTCCGGGATGCCGCCGCGACAACATTGGCGCGCTCCTCTCCTGAACACGCGAAGCTGATCCGACCAATATTGGCTCATGCGAGCTTCGGAACGGCTGAACGCCACTACATCCACGCCCAAACCATTGAAGCGGGCCGCGACTACGCAGCTTTGATCGACCTAAAGAGAAAGGCCAGACGATGACCCGAGTTGCAATCTATGCCCGCTTCTCCAGCCAGATGCAAAGAGACGCATCCATCGATGACCAGATGCGTTTGTGCCGGGAACGTGCAGAGCGGGAAGGCTGGACTGTTGTCGACGCCTATTCTGATCGGGCGGTCTCTGGTGCGTCCATGTTGCGTCCCGGGCTGCAAGCACTCTTCAATGCAACCCAGGAAGGACGGGTTGATCTGATCTTGGCAGAGGCGCTGGACCGGTTGAGCCGGGACCAGGCAGACATCGCTGCAATTTTCAAACGCCTGAGCTTTGCAGGGGTCGGCATCATGACTCTGACCGAAGGCGAGATCAGCGAGTTGCATGTGGGTCTCAAGGGGACCATGAACCAACTGTTCCTCAAAGATCTGGCCGACAAAACTCGACGTGGTCTGCGCGGGCGGGTCGAGCTTGGCCGTTCCGGCGGCGGCAACAGCTACGGTTACGACGTCGTCCGGCGTCTTGGGCCCGACGGCCAACCCGTCACGGGAGAACGAATGATCAATGCACCGGAAGCTGAGATTGTCCGACGGGTGCTTCAAGAGTTCTCCGAGGGGCATTCTCCCAAAGCCATCGCGCGCCGCCTGAACGCCGAAGGTATTCCCGGTCCCCGTGGCAAGCTATGGCGTGACACGGCCATTCGAGGGCACCGAGTGCGTGGGACGGGCCTTCTCAACAATGAGCTCTACATCGGCCGCCTGGTCTGGAACCGGCTGCGTTATATCAAGAACCCAAGACCGGCAAACGTGTGCCCCGTCTCAAGGAATCGGCCAAATGGATCATCACGGAGGTCCCCGAGCTTCGGATCGTCGGGGATGAGCTTTGGGAGGCGGTCAAACAGCGGCAAGGCGAGATCGAGGCTGGTCCCCGCGTCAAAGCCATCAAGCAAACCAAGTTTTGGGAGAAGCGTCGCAAGAAGCACCTTCTGACAGGTCTTGCATTCTGCGGCACCTGCGGAGGGCCACTCGCTACTGTCGGACGCGACTACCTCGCCTGCTCTGCCGCCCGCAAACTCGGCACTTGTTCCCATAAGCAATCCATTCGCCGCAATGTCCTGGAAGACGCTGTTCTGGATTTGCTTCGTCAGCGTCTGATGCAGCCCGACGCAGTGGCCGCTTTTATCAAGTCCTTCAGCGAAGCCGCCAACGCGGAAGCTGGCACAGCGGAGGTAGCCCGGACTCGTCTGCAATCCGAGCGGGAAAAAGCTGCGCGCAAACTGAATGGGTTTTATGACGCGATTGCAGAAGGCATTCGCACCCCAGGTCTTCAGGCCAGGCTTGAAGATCTCGAAGCGCAGATCGCCGATCTGGACGCAAAACTCTCCGAACCCGCACCGCCTCCGGTGCGCCTTCACCCTAACCTGTCGGAACACTATCGCTCCAAGGTCGCCGATCTGGCACAGGCACTATCGGACCCGTCGATCCGCACCAGAGCATTGGAGATCATTCGGAGTCTGATTGAACGTGTCACGGTCCAACATAACCGGGATGGCGTGCAGATCGAACTGGAGGGTTCCCTAGCAGCAATAATTGGGCTGGGCCAGAATGAACAAAGCCGCCCTGAGGCGGCTTGTTCGGTACTTTGTTCGACCCAAGTGGTTGCGGGAGTAGGATTTGAACCTACGACCTTCAGGTTATGAGCCTGACGAGCTACCGGGCTGCTCCATCCCGCGTCAGGGTCGGAAAGTGTGATATCGTATTAGAGAGATTGTTGGGCTTTTTCTAGGTTTGGCGGTGACCTACTCTCCCGGGGCTTAAGCCCAAGTACCATTGGCGCGGCAGT